>JAQCID010000033.1 GCA_027618855.1 Bacteroidota bacterium
AACTACTGCTCATCAGAAAAAGAATTCAAATATGTAATGAGGATTTCTCTAATAGAATCCTCTGCCAATTTTGCAACACGAATCGTTTGGTCGTGGCTTAGCGCAGAAGCACTATTTCCAGCGGCGAGGTTCGTGATGATTGACAATGCACACAGAGGGATTTGTGCGTGCCTTGCAACGATGACTTCAGGAACGGTTGACATGCCTACTGCGTCTACACCTAAAATCTTCAAGGCATTGATCTCGGCGGGTGTTTCAAACTGAGGTCCGCAGCACCATGCATATACACCTTCGTTGAGTTTGATGTTGTTTTTTGTTGCTGCCTGGCGCATGATGTTCGACAAGTCTGTATCATATGCGTTCGTCATGTCGACGAACCGATCACGTTCAGTACACCCAAATAGAGGAGATACCCCAGTCATATTTACATGGTCCGTAATCAACATTATTTCACCTGGAGATGCGGCTTCGTTTATTGTTCCGGCAGCATTTGTGATGACCAGAGATTGACAACCGATTTCCTTCAAGGTCCTGATTGCAACAGACATCGCGTCAGCCTTCCCCTCTTCATAATAGTGTGCTCTGCCTTGAAGTACAGCGACCTTTGTGCGCCCGATAAGACCCAAAATGAGTTGGCCAGCATGGCCGCCAACGCCAGCTTTTGGAAATCCTGGAAGCTCCTTAAAAGAGGTTTTTGAAATGACCTCGACACTGTCTGCAAAGGTTCCCAAACCCGAGCCCAACACCAATCCAATTTGTGGATGGAAGTCAGGATATTTTTCAAGAATTAGATTGGCGCAGAAGGAGACTTGATTTTTCATAGAAAATCTAAGGTACGCAGTAGATTTTACAACCTACTCTGCTTTGAGTAAGTTATCAACGTCTGTAAGTGATTCTACAGGCAACTTACACGCGCCCTCTTGGCAAACGAAGTATCTGGCTGTACCCGATTCGACGTATTTCCCCTCCATCCATTTGGGTTGATCGGTGCTGCTCAACCCTCCCGCAAGAATGATCTGAGGATAGAATCTGGAATCGAGTGCTTTACGTGCTTCTTGCATGTCATCTGAATTGGATCCTGAAATTGCAAGTTCATAAAAAGGACTTGTACGCCAAAGCAGGACCGAAGCCCACCCTGTTGCTCTGCGGATATTGTCGGAATTCTCCCAGGCTGAGACAAGCATTCTGTCACTGCGTTGTATCCAGTCGAACTTGCTGTCGTATCTGCCCAGTCTGAAGAGGTTGCGCGCCATAGAGGAGCTGGATGCGGGGATCACACTGTCGTCATTTTCTTGTTTTCTAGCGAACAATCCATCCATGTTTTCGGATGTATACCAAAACAAACCTGTTTCTGTATCGTAAAATTGATCGAAACTTACATGTGTCAATTCCCGGGCTTCTTTCAGCCAGCGAGGATCAAATGTGACTTCGTATAAATCAAGGCAAGCTGCAATCGCAAAGCTGTAATCCTCTAGAAAACCGTCAATATGCGCCCCTACCTTTGCGTGGTAAACATGGAATAAAGTACCATCCGATTTTTTGGCTGTTTTTAAAATAAATTTCATTCCTTCCTCAGCTCTTCTTAGATGTGAGGCGTCATCAAAAGCTCGATAAGATGCACATAGTCCAGAGACGGTAAGCGCGGTCCAAGAGGTCAGAACTTTGTCATCAAGACCAGGTTTTACTCTGGGCTCGTGTGTTGCTTTGCCAGAAGAATTTTTTCCATCTCTATAAAAAGCAAGGGTCCTATTTATGAATGAAAGTCTCTCGCGAAATTCCAGCACTGACAACCCCGCCTTTTCTGCCAAAACCTCATCAGAATCCCATTTCATCAGGATGTTGTTTCCGTGCTCCCAGTCCGATCTTCCATCGATGTCATACGCGATCATCACGAGATTCAAATCGTCAGCTTGAAGTGCCTCTGCGAGTTCTGTATGAGACCAAACATAGTATTTCCCTTCGACTCCATCGCTGTCAGCATCTAACGCAGATAGAAACCCCCCTGATGGATCGTCCAGTTCTTTCAATATGAAATCGATGATTCCGTAGCACACATCTTTATACCTGGGTTCTTGAAAGCTTTGCCATGCATGCGCATAGGTCGATAAAAGCTGAGCATTGTCATAAAGCATCTTTTCGAAATGTGGTACCATCCAATCCGAGTCTGTACTGTATCGTGCAAAACCTCCACCCGCTTGATCGTAGATTCCTCCTCTCGACATCATGTCTAATGTGAGTTGAACGTGTCCGAGGACGTCCATGTCACCACGTTCGGTTCCATAATGTAGCAGGAAATCTAGGTTTGTCGGAATTGGAAATTTCGGCGCTCCATTTGACAAACCTCTTTGTCGGTCAAATTGCAATCTCCAAGAGTCTACTCTAGAGTCAATATCGGCCCCATATTTATTCCTTTCAGACTTAGGCCATGGTCTTCCCTCGGCATCTCTCGCCAAACCATCCTTGTCTGCAATGATTAAATCAGAAGAAATGACTCCTTGCGTGAGCTTTCCTGCATATTCTTCCATCCTCTTCGGCTCGCTTTCCTTCAAGGCAATCAAACTTTCGAGTTGTTGAATAAACCGATCTCGGGGGAAATAGGTGCCTCCGAAAACAGGTCTACCGTCAGGCAAAGCGATACAATTTAAAGGCCATCCGCCCCGCTTTGTCATTAACTGGACAGCATTCATATAAATTTGATCTACATCCGGGCGCTCCTCTCTGTCGACCTTGATGCTCACAAAATGTTCATTAATAAACCCAGCGGCTTCTTCATTTTCAAAGGTCTCATGCTCCATAACATGACACCAATGACACGCGCTATAGCCTATGCTTATGAAGATTAATTTATCTTCAGCCTTCGCTTTTTCAAATGCTTCATTGCCCCAAGGCATCCAATCCACAGGGTTGTGAGCATGTTGTTGTAAATACGGGCTCGAAGAGTGAATGAGCAAATTTGTATGTGTCGTGTCGCTCATTGTGTCAGTTCTGGGAGGTGTTAATGGTCCACATGAACCAAGAGAAGACAATCCGGAAATGGCGAGAACAGAAAGAACAATTCGCATCAGAACCTAGCCCGACCTCTTTTGTTATATCCCCGAGGTTTGTAGTTTCTTCTTGGCGCTTTCCAGCCATTCTTCTTTCTTTTGTTGATGTAGTTGCGTTTACTGAAACTGCTTTGAGATTTTATGATCCTAGAAATAGAAACCTGAAGGGTCCCGAAGGCATCATTGCGACCGGGGTTTCCTCGGGGGCTGTTGAAGGATTCCGAGTACTGATGATTTTGAATGTAGTTTTCAGAATCGGATATTCCAAGCGTATTGATTATTCCTAAATGTGTGGGGCTGCTTAGGACTCTTCCGATGTCATCCATTGTTTCGGGGTCACCATATGTCGTGCTCACATCGTCAATAAAATCGGTGAATGTCAAAGACCACACCATCTCAAGTGCCAATCTCCAATTCTTATTTAGGGTAAATGCAGCGCCAACCCCCATAGGAATGGCAACACTTGATTTCGAATATGCAACTCCCTCAGTTTGATAGTCCCTCAAATCGTACCACAAGTTGTAATCAAAACTATTGGGATCGGTACTGATTAAACCTTCGCCATACTGGTATTCAGCGGCTTCTTGTGTAATTCTAGCCTGTGGGTTATGCCTGAAATAGGTGAGTCCCGCGATGCCGTAGAGTTCACCACTTACATTTCGCCGAAATTGATAGGGCAGCATATTTGGCCGAGCCCAAACAATTCCTTGCACTCTGACAGAACCCTCATAAATTCTATTTCTAAAATGAGCGTTTCTTGCGACTCGATCTTTATTTATCGAAGCATCATCGGTGTCTCCCAAAAACACCGTACCGAAACTACCCTTCACTGAGATGGTGTTGTTAAAACGATATCGCGCAAAAAGATGGGAAGAGAATTTGGTTTGGTCTACGTGAAGATCAAAAATCAAATCACGCCGCGTCAGTTCCTCTCCGCCGATATCGCCCAAATAATTACCTGTCCCAACAGCCATACCGACATCCCATCGGTATTGTCCATGCAGAGATATGATCCCTATAAAAATGGATGCAAATAATAAAATGAGTTTCTGGACAGTCATGTGTTATTTGACGCGTCGTAAGATGAAGCGGGTACAGTAAATACCATTAGATCCTCCATCGGTAGGCGACTGCACACCCGTATTTGTAAACGCCAACTCCCAACCATCTCCGCTTAAGTCGTTGAGTTTTTCAGTCACAGACAGGTCATTGTTAAATATGTTTTCCATTTTTATACCGACCACACTGTAAAGATTTTTGATTTTCTGCTCGTCTAAAGCCCCAGACCCATTGTCTAAGAGCATTCTGCTACGACCCACTCCGCCTGGGACGATAGATTCAACGGTTGTGAATGTCATGTATTCATAACTGGGAGCGGGAGCGCTAAAAGCAAAAATAGAAGCCATCATTAATACAGCTGCACCTGAGATCAATACTGTGTTTAAATTTTTCATGTTAGCAATTTAGTGTTAAGTGAGTTAATACACGTACCTGTTGCTACCTTTGATACCTAAATAAATAAAAACATGCCACTAAGCTCAAAAGACCCATCTATTTCTTCGCTTATCTCAAAGGAGCGTATACGCCAAACCGAAGGAGCTGAACTGATTGCCTCGGAGAACTATACCAGCGATGTTGTCATGGAAGCTCAAGGTTCAATACTTACAAATAAGTATGCAGAGGGCTTGCCTCGAAGACGCTATTACGGAGGGTGTGAATTTGTAGATGAAATTGAACAGTTAGCGATTGATAGAGTTTGTGAGCTTTTTGGCGCAGTCTGGGCAAACGTTCAACCTCATTCAGGTGCTTCTGCAAACGCTGCGGTGATGCTCGCTTGTCTTTCTCCTGGAGATAAAATATTGGGCTTCGATCTGTCACATGGTGGACACTTAACGCATGGTTCTCCTGTGAACTTTAGTGGAAAACTGTACAATCCTGTTTTTTACGCAGTAGAAGAAGAGACAGGACGTGTTGATATGGATAAAGTTGAAGAGGTTGCAAAGCGCGAAAACCCAAAGATGATTATTTGTGGAGCGTCAGCCTATGCCCGTGACTGGGATTATCCTCGCTTCAGAGAAATAGCGGACAGTGTCGGAGCCATTTTGCTCGCAGATATAAGTCACCCTGCGGGTCTGATTGCCGCCAAACTACTTACTGACCCGATGCCCTATTGTCACGTAGTTACGACGACGACTCATAAAACGCTGCGAGGACCTCGTGGAGGAGTCATTATGATGGGCCAAGATTATCCAAATCCGTGGGGACGTAAAAACCCAAAAGGGATCGTTCGTCCCATGTCAGCGATTCTGGATAGTGGTGTATTTCCTGGCATGCAAGGTGGCCCCCTTGAGCATGTGATCGCTGCAAAAGCGGTTGCTTTTGGAGAGGCCCTCACACCCGAATTCCGCGTGTACTGCACACAAGTCATGAAAAATGCACAAGCGATGGCTTCTGCTTTTGTCGCGAGGGGATACAATCTAATCTCTGGAGGAACTGACAACCACCTCATGCTTATCGATCTGCGCAATAAGAATATCACAGGGAAAGCTGCAGAGATTGCATTAGGGAAAGCAGATATTACCGTGAATAAAAACATGGTTCCATTCGATACCCGTTCTCCATTTGTAACTTCAGGAATAAGGATAGGGACTCCTGCTGTAACCACTCGAGGTCTTGTCGAATCTGACATGGAGGATTTGGTCGCTTGGATGGATGAAGCCATTCGCAATTGCGAAGACGATTCCGTTCTAGAGAAAATAGGACAAGAAGTGAAAGCGAAGATGTCTAAATATCCTCTCGTAAAATAACCATACAGCTTTTATAAGTCAGGTCTTTCCCTCTTTTTTTGAAGATCATCTTTCCCCTTAGGGTCGTCTTCAATTTCATTGTTGAGTTCCTCAAATCTTCCTTCAGGGTTACTGAGTAATGTGATACGCGTTACACTTCCGCCAGAAAACAACATTTGAATGTGAGCGCATGTTGCTCTGTTTCGGCTCATTTTCTCATTTCCATCGACGGAATAATAAAGGACGGTTCCGTTTCCACTCACGTCCACTTGATGTAGCTTACCTTCTTTAAATTCCGCATCCAAGTTGCGTCCTGAGATCTTGTGGTCGAGAGAGTCATTTGCAGGACTGAATACATTTGCCCGCCCGATTAATTTCATGACGGATGGTTTGTTTTGCTTTAAAACCATTTTCACTGTGTCACTCGTCATTTCATCTTCTTCAGACCAAACCACGGGTTCTCCAAGGAGCCATATCTCATCGGACCCCCTGTCCCACGACAACGAGTCACCATCCCCTGAAAATGAACCTTGCTCAAAGACCACCCCCCCGTATGCAAACAACAAATCCTGTTCTCGTTCAAGTACACGGCAATTCATTTTAAGCGTATCCTCTCCCTCGATGTTCATTAATTTCACAAAGGAAGTTGAGTCGTTCACTTTAACGATTTCGGCACCCTTTATTCTACTTGCATAATCTCCATAAACAGTCATTGCAGCAGAGGAATCGCATACCGTGACGTTGCCCCATGCTTGCCCCTCATTGTTTTTGCGATTGACAACGATGCTGTCTCCGGAGAGCAATCCCTGTATGTCCTTGATGCTCGCTTTTCCAGCAAACCATCCTTTCTCGGTTTCGCCATCGTATTCCCCCTGCTCACACTCGATCATTGCACCATTAATATCTATCACAGAATGCTTAAATAACAACAACGTTTTGTCGTTTCTGTCGATTGCGAGGGAGTCGGATGTGATGAGATCTTCATTCTCAATAATTTCCACGTTTCCTCCAGCATATAATCGGTCTGTAAGCGGACTATAAACCCCTACATTACTTGAAAGGATTCTGTCTCCTTCAATAATTCGGGCTCTTTGAACGTAAGAAACAGACTTTGAATTCAAACCATATTTCAATGAAGGGCACTCTATCGTGAACTCCTCGTGGATGAACCTTACGCCTTCTCTAATATCGACCGTCTCACTCTCTGGATCTAGGACCGCGTAATTTGCCCACATCTCGGATCTTTCTCCCGATTTAGAGATTTCGTAGATATACACGTCACTGAAAACTTCGAACTGTCCATTGTCGAACCTGTATGCACTGTCGCAAGTCAGAATGGCATCCCCTAACCCCAGCCTCACATTCCCTACTAACCTGGTCGCGTCAGAGATGTTTGGATCCCTTTCAATCACTTCAGCTCCTAAAATTTCAATCTGTTTCTTTGAATCTTGTGGATTTGTTTGGGCTGAAAGTTCAAACGCAAAAAGAGCAGGTCCAAGGATGTAAAACCCCAGAAAAACCAGGGGCAATGTTAAATGATCGATGCGGTTTATATTCATCCAACGACTCCGGCTGCAACTGTTGAGTGCGTACTCGGGTCCACTAAGATAAACGCTCCAGTGATCCGATTCTTGCGATAGCTGTCAATTAAAACGGGAGAAGCTGTTTTGATAGAAATTCTAGCGATATCATTTACCTCAACAGTTTTGTTCTTTTCATCCCTGTGGAGCGTGTTAATATCGATGCGATATAATACATCTGTTATTTTTGCTTGCACTTCCTGTGTCAAGTGTCTAAGTATGAATCTAGACGATGTGTTGAGAGGTTTGTCACCAAGCCAACAAATCCGAGCATCCAATACATTTGTTTTTTCGGGCTGATTGTTTTCCCGGACAAGCATGTCCCCACGAGATAAATCAATGTCATCCGTAAGCGTCATGGTCACGCTAAGAGGAGGGAAGGCCTTTTCGAGTTTCTGTTCACCAAGGTAAATATCCTTAATGGTTGATTTTATTTCACTGGGAAGAGCAACAACCTCGTCCCCTGGTTTAAAAATTCCAGAAGCGATCCTCCCTGCATAGCCGCGAAAATCTCGGTGTTCATCTGTTTGAGGCCTGATGACATACTGTACTGGAAAACGACAATCCTGAAGATTGCGATCGGCTCCAACATGAACGTTTTCTAAGTAATGAAGAAGGGTGGAGCCTCCATACCAAGTCATGTTCTCAGAACGATCCACCACATTGTCCCCATTCAGTGCGCTAATCGGAATGAATGTGATATCAGTGATGTCGAGACGTGAACTGAAGCTTTTGTATTGATCTACGATGTCACGATATTTCTTTTCGTCGTAATTCACAAGATCCATTTTGTTGACGCAAACTACGAGGTGACGCAATCCCAAGAGTGATGCAATAAAACTATGTCTATGTGTCTGCTCTAGAAGTCCATGTCTGGCATCAATTAAAATAATTGCAAGATCTGCTGTAGAAGCACCCGTCACCATATTCCTTGTGTACTGTATGTGCCCTGGAGTGTCCGCAATAATGAACTTTCTTTTTGGGGTCGCAAAATACCTGTAGGCAACATCTATCGTGATTCCCTGTTCTCTTTCAGCACGTAACCCGTCCGTCAGTAAACTCAAATCGATCCCCTCAAGCCCCTTTTGTTTTGAGGCATCGTTCATCGCTTCAAGTTGGTCTTCAAAAATACTTTTTGAATCGAACAGAAGTCTACCGATCAGTGTGCTCTTTCCGTCATCCACACTTCCAGCGGTAGTGAATCTAAGTAAGCCATTGTCTGTTGTTGTTTTTTCGCTCATGTCCCTAAATTCTAGAAGTATCCGTCTTTTTTTCTGTCCTCCATCGCAGATGAACTTCTTTTGTCGTCTATTCTTCCACCCCTTTCGGTGATTCTTGTTGCTGCGACCTCTTCAATAATTTTCTCTAGATTATCTGCGTCGCTTTCAAAAGCGCCGGTAATGGTCAAATCTCCTAATGTTCGAAAACGAACCTGCATCATTTCA
>JAQCID010000034.1 GCA_027618855.1 Bacteroidota bacterium
AGGTAATACACCAAACCTTCTTTATCCTATTTTCTCAAGGGAAGGTCTAAAATTGATATTAAATCGACCACTTCGTGAAGAATAATTTCATTGTGAGGAATAGACTGTGGGTTATAATACACCTGTCCCCATCCAGCTTCTCTTGCACCTATGATATCTGCCTCCAAACTGTCCCCCAACATGATCGCGTCCTCTCGCTTTGAGTCCGTTTTCTTTAAAGCCAAATTGAAGATCTCTGGGTGGGGTTTCTTCACCCCAAGAGCGTCGCTTGTCAAAACGGTTTCAAAAAAGGGTTCCAACCCACATTGTTTCACTTTAATGTGCTGCACTTCCTCAAAACCATTTGTGAGCATAATTAATCTGTGTCCACGGTCATATAAATCTGTCACCACTTTCAAAGCATCCTTGACGAGATGGGTTTTATAGGGGGAGGTTTCAACATAATGCGACCCCAAGCGGCCTCCCAATACAGCCTCATTTTCTAACCCCCAATATTCAAGGGTCATGGAAAACCTACGCCATCTCAATTCAGCTTTATTCATGCGGCCAGCCTGATACTCTCCCCAGCACCACGCATTGGCTTTTTTGTACTTCGATATATATTCTTCAACGCTTTCAATCCCGAAAGAAGAAAGTGAAATTTCATCAAAACCTTCTCTTAATGCCTCAATAGAATTCCTTTCAAAATCCCAAAGTGTGTGATCCAAATCAAAAAATAAATCTTTCATATCATGTACGTGTCTTCATTCAACCTATCCCGATTTAACCCTCCAACTCAAAAAGGCGCCGATAGTGCCCCACACAAAAAATGTGACAATTAAGTACAAGGGTGTATAGCGATTGTGTGAAAAGTACTTGGCACCTAGGACTGCAGTGATGGGCACCGAAATCAATCCGGAAATCAGCATCAATCCCAGAAGACCATATTTTTTTTTAAATTGAATAAACTGCCTTTTTCTTTTCGTGACGAAGCGCTTTTTCTTGGGTGGTTTGATGTTCAAAAAAGAAGCCTTCTCACTTTTCCACCATGTGAAAATAGACTTGCCTGCTTTATAAAACAGCAGGATGCCAATTGTCGCACCTAAAGAGCATGTGACCATCACTTCCATCCAGTTATAACCAGCAAGAATCATCAGCGATGGCGTGAGCAAGAATTTCAGGATGGACATCAACATCCATCCCAGGTAAGCAACAATATCAGAAATCAATCCTTCCCCCATCGCTGTATTCTATGATCGTGTTTTCGGGCCGTATGACAAATCTCCAGCATCTCCTAGACCCGGAACGATATAATCGTTCTGATCTAACCCTTCATCTATCGCACCTATCCAAAAAGCAGTTCCTTCGGGCAATTCTTGTTGTGCATATTTCACCCCTTCAGGACTTGCGATCGCACAAATGACATGAAGCTGTTTGGGCGTACCATCTGTGCAAAGGGCTTTATAGGCCGCAACCATTGATGCGCCAGTGGCGAGCATCGGGTCCACCAATACGAGAATGCGCCCCTCACAAGAAGGGGCCCCGAGATACTCAATTTCGATGTCAAAACCTCCATTGGGATTGTGTTTTCTGTATGCAGATACAAAGGCACAGTCAGCACCATCCCACACTTCTAAAACACCTGCATGCATAGGCAATCCTGCACGCATTACGGTGGCCAGTACTGGTTGTTCTGAGGGGATACTACATCGTGCTATACCCAGACCTGTATTCACCTCTACTTCTTTCATGGGCCAAACCTCGGCAAGCGCATTTCCCAACATCCATCCCAAACGTTGAAGATTGTGACGGAATGTTGCGCGATGGCTTTGGGCTTGAGGATGACGTAAACTGAAAAGTAAATTTCCAGCCAGTCCTTTCTTTTTACTGAAATCGTGAATCAAATGCTCATTCATACGAGCTAAGGTAGGCACGTTCTAACTACATCTTCATAAAGAGTTTGCCAACCTTCCCAAATTCCATGATTTGAGACTGAAGTGTTGTGCCAAACAGTCATCATCACACCTCCCACCTCTCTTACGGCATCGGAAAGTTCAGCCACAAGAAGAAGGGACTGTTCACAATCAAGATTCAAGTATGATTTCAAGGTTGAATCCATCACAGCAAAGGGGTGAATAACAAGTTCAAGGGGGGTGTCCATTTCAATATCATATGCGGGAAAAGGACGACTCATGCCCGCTCTGAACCCAGGCTGATCTGCATATCCCATGGAGTAATCATGCTGGATTGAAGCATCTTGAAACGCGGTCCACATTGAAGATTGCCCCCTTAAAAAGTGCGTTCTTATCTCAGAGGTGTTTCCCACATCTTCAAACATCCTTTTTTCAGATAAAAAGGATTGACCTTGATGAGAAATTGCATCGTAGCTCGGATGCCAGTTTACGGTTGCACGAGAAGATAATTTGTCAATTAACGGAATTAACACCGACTTCGATACGCCCAAGTCATGCGGTCTTTTATAATCGGCAAAATGCACGAAACACTTTGTCGTCAGATTTGACTTCTCGTGAAGGTTGAGAAAAAAATCGTACGAGTCATACGGGTCTTGGGCCTGATTTAATAGGACGTTCATTCTTTCACAAAGGCGCCCCCACCTTAACAACACAAAATCTCTCGTACCAGCAGCTATAGTGTGAACGCGCGACCGTCCCAGATAGGCAAACGCAATATCGATGTCAATCGTAGGTTGATATTCATAATCTTGGGGGGGTCGTTTGGGTGTAATCCCCAACTCTTTTGCGAGGATCATCGCCAGGTTTTCAATAATGGGCGTACGCAACATCCCCTCCCTATAGGCGGAGCTAGAAACACCCCGAAAACGACCATGAGTGTCACGCATCGCAGTGTCTATTTCACCATCTGAAGGGAGCTCTTCCCACCGTGAACAACAAAAGAACGCTGCAGCCAACGGATCAAACATCAAATCCGTAACGCCCAGGACTTCACCTGGAAATTTTAAACCCTTCCACTCAACCCACATGACACCCGAAGAACGCGTTGTATTGTCGTCGCAAAAGCTCAATGAATGGATTGGACATTTTAACGACTTGGTCGAAGTGTGTAATGTATAAAAGTGATTTCCCTCATTTTCAAGGTCAACGTTTTCGACCCATTCAACTTCCAACCCCAGACATGTCCCAAATAAGATGTCCGCTCCGTACCTCATTCGCTCAGTAGGCGCGCTGTATGATATCAAAATTTTATTCATGACAACTTCTCAGTGATGATCCTAAGAATATCATCAGCGGCCTCCCCGTCTCCATACAGCACATCTTCACCATCTATCGTTCGTCCAAATTGTGCGTTCGCACACTCATTCAGATCCTTTGGTTCAAAGCATAAAACAGCATGACCTGCATTCACAAGCTCAACCCATTCTGTATTTCGGCGTATGACTACCGAGGGAGTTTCACAACTGTAGGCTTCCTTTTGAATTCCTCCTGAGTCTGTAATGACCAGGCCACTCGTCTTGATTAATCGAAGAAGTTCAATATATCCGACTGGATCAATGGCATGAATGTTTTTTTTCAAAAGAACTTGGGACCAAACCAAACCAAACAATGCGACCAGAGATTTTTTTGTTCGGGGATGCACCGGAAAAGCAGCTTCAACATGATGAAGCATACACCAATCTCCGATAGAATGAATCCAAGACTCGAGACGAGGAAGATCATCTACATTGGAGGGTCGATGCATTGTGAGGAGGACAGATTTCGATTTGAGCCCCTGCATATCTTTTGTAAAATACAATGCGTTGTCGTGCATAATATCTCCACCGGGGGCATTCCCAAAAATCCCTTCATTGTGAAGATTTTCAATGGCCGTAGTCGTGGGCGCAATTAAAATGGACGACAATTTATCTGTCGCAATCCGATTGACCTCTTCTGGCATTTCAAGATCAAATGACCGAAGACAAGCCACGATATGAATAATCGGGATTCCTAACTCATCCGCAGCCTGAGCTCCTGCCAATGTTGAATCAGTATCCCCGTAAACGAGTACTGCATCTGGCGAACATTCATTTATTGCATTCGTGATTCCCAATTTCATCTCATTCATTCTAGCCTCTCTCTCGCTACTTTGTAACCGAAGAATAAAGTCTGGTCTGGGTAGATTTAATTCCTCAAAGAAAATATCTGAAAGCTTGGCATCGTAATGTTGACCCGTATGAATGATTGATTGGCTCCATCCCAAATCAATTTTTTTCGCAATAGCTCTAGTCAAAGCCGAGGCTTTAATAAACTGAGGTCTGGCCCCTAATATGGTGAGTAACAAAGGCATTTTTAGATGAGTCCTTCGTCCGCAAAGCTAACATACTGTTTGCCCGCTACGATGATGTGATCCAATACCGGCAAATCTAAAAATTTTCCGGCTTCTCTCATATTGTTTGTAAGTGATTTATCACTGGAACTCGGTTTGGGATTACCTGATGGATGATTGTGGATTAAAACGATGGCAGCAGCTCTTAACGCAAGAGCTCTTCCAAAAATTATCTTCGGGTCTGCAACAGTCCCTGCCAAACCACCTGATGAAATTTTAATCTCTGCAAGGACATGATTTGATCTGCGAAGAAGTAAAATCCAAAATTCTTCATGTGGAAGATCCGACAACCTATCTACAAACCTTAAAAAGACATCTCGAGAAGAAACAATTTGAATGGTGACAGGTCGCATACTCGCCGTTCTGCGACGACCAATCTCCATTGCAGCGGTAAGAATCGAGGCTCTTGCAGAACCTATCCCCGAAATTGAAGCATACCCTTCAGGAAGTAATTTACCCAACTCATGCAAATTGTCTCCCGCCAAACCAAGGAGGTCAATCGCAACATCGTGGGCTGTCTTCCCGCTGGGGCCACTTCCTATTAAAATGGCCAACAATTCAGAGTCTTTTAAAGCACCTGCACCTTGAATAAGCATCCTATCTCTCAGACTCAAATCATTCACCATCACAAATCATCTCGAAAATTATTCAAAAAAAAAACCCCCGACTTAATGTCGAGGGGTCAAATATCATAATTATCTTGACTTAAGCTAGGCTCGATGCATGAACGGAGAGGCTAGATTTAAGGTTGGACGCTTTATTCTTGTGAATTACATTCGTTTTTGCAAGTTTGTCTAACATAGACGAAACCTTGGGCAACATAGCAGCTGCTTCTTTTGCGTCTGTTGACGCACGCATGTTACGAATCGCGTTACGAGTGGTCTTGTGCTGGTAACGATTACGATCGCGCTTCTTTTCGTCTGAACGAACACGCTTTAATGCTGACTTGTGATTTGCCATTTTTATTTTAAATTCAGGGGTGCAAATATAGTACGGAATCCAACTCATCCAACAAGAAAAATGGAATTAACTGTCGCATTCCCATTTTAATATCAAATCAAGCTCTAAAAAGCCACCTTGGACAGTCTCGCGACGGTTACGTTGAAGCAGAAAATCGCTCGGAACGAAGGTCGTGCTCCCTATAAAATCCTCAGTAGTCGCTTCATCATCGTCATAGATCAATATTTCGACCTGGATATTCATCTCTTCGCCAATAAAGTGAAAAGATTCAAAATCAATGAAAGCTGGCAAAGCTTGACTGTAAGAAACCTCAGATGTAAAATCGTTGTCACCATTAATGCGAACGATGGCATATAACTCTGGGAACCCTTCGTCTAGATCATCCTCAAAATAATCTTCATCAAATATATTGACTACAATGGATTCTACAATGATATAATCCTGTGCCGATTCATCACAACACCCTGTGAGAAAAAAAACGAGGGTAATAATAGCTGTAAAAGAGAACGTTTGTTTCATGGTTGCAAGTAAGGGGAAAACAAAAAAAAGAGCGCTATTAAAGCGCTCTTTTTATCCTAACAATCTACTTGTATTCCTTCAAGAAGGGCTCATTCACTTCCCTTAATGATAAATAATACGCCCTAAATGTAGGTTAGATCATGTTTAATAAAAAATTATTATACGAGTATTTGTAAATTCAACGATACTATCGGTTGATTAGTCGATGGTAATCAAGGTCACAGCGAATAAAAGGCACTTCACAACAACAAGTCGCCCACTGCGACATTATTATCTCCACCCAAATCCTCTCGTGTTCCCTCAGGGAAATCAGAAATCATCGGACATTGAGCCACGGAGACGAGACTGATCAAGCAGCGCAAACTGAATGTTAGCGCCAAGGGTAGCTGAATGAAACAAATCCTCCTGACACTAAGATATCTCTTCTAAAAGTCTATAACGTATTTTGCAACGTGAAAAAAAACCTTCTGTCTCTTCTTCTTTTGTGTGTCGCATTTACGAACGACAGCTTCGCCCAAACAGCACTCGCTCTTCAGGGCACTTGGCAATGTCTTGACTCTGTAGAAATATACGCTCCAGGAAGGTTGCCTGGAAGCCTTCACAATGCTTTGTTAATCGAAGGGATTATTGCGGATCCATTTGTGGGCACAAATGGAGATTCCATCCAATGGGTAAGCCAAATGGATTGGACCTTTACTTCCCATGCATTTGACGTTTCGGGGATAGACTTGAATACAAGTTTCCTGGAAATAGATCGGGTCTTAACGTATTCTGTTTGGTCGATCAATGGCGTGAACATTGGAACCACTGACAACGCGTTCCACATGTGGAAGTTCGATTTTAAATCCGCATTAAAACCGACCGGAAACATTCTGAAAATAAATTTCGAGTCTCCACATAAACGCTCAAAATCAATCATTTACAACGCTTCGCATCCACTCCCTGGCGATGCCCTAAGAGCAGTTCATCGATCCCCTCAATTCGCTTTCGGATGGGATTGGGCAATGTCACTGTTGGACAACTCAGTCGGCTCAATGAACATCGAGCAATCCAGCACAAAACATCCACTTCAAATCAAAAAACTAGATGTCATCACAGACCGCATTGATTCAGGCACCGCAACAGGCAGGGTCAGGTGGGAAATTGAAGGAGAGTCAGATGAAAAACTGATGTTAAGGTGGGCATTAACAAATCCTGAAGGACAAGTGGTCGCAGCTGGAAAACCAAAACATGGAAAAGGATTGGTTGAAGTCCCTTTTGAAATAAAGAATGCCGACTTGTGGTGGACACACGATCTAGGAACACCTGCCATGCACACGCTGGAGGTTGTTGCTGTGGGTCAAGGGAAACTGATGGGAAGAGAAAAAATTGAGGTGGGACTGCGCACACTTCGACTTGACACATCTGAGGATAAAAGAGGCGCAAATTTCAAATGGATCTTAAACAACGTTCCCCTATTTGCCGGTGGAGCCAATGTTGTCCCTGCGGACCTCATTTTAAATCGCATTCGTCCCTCAGAAGAAGTCCGATTGGTAGAAAATGCTGTTGCTGCAAATATGAATACGCTCAGGGTCTGGGGAGGAGGAAATTATGCTTCTGACACGTTTATGAATGCGTGCGATGAATGGGGTGTGTTGGTTTGGCATGACTTCATGTTCGCTTGCGCCATGTATCCTGGCGATGATGAATTCATACATTCTGTCACTGAAGAAGCTTCATACCAAACCCAAAGACTGCGACACCATCCTTCCTTGGCAATGTGGTGTGGCAACAATGAGGTGAGTGAAGGTTGGGCGAGATGGGGATGGAAGGATGGCCTTACAAGTGATGAAATCTCAGATATTCAATCCTCCTACGAAAAGGTATTTGAGGAACTTTTACCTTCAATCGTTGCTGAATTTGATGACGCACCCTACTGGTCATCTTCTCCATCTTTGGGGCGAGGGGATTCGGACTTTGTCAAGTGGGGAGATGCACACGACTGGGGAATATGGCACGATGGATATTCTTTCGATTCACTGTGGACAAGGGTTCCGAGGTTTATGAGCGAGTTCGGATTTCAGAGCTTTCCCGAGAAATCCACCTGGGAGACGGTGGTGAATGACGCGAACTTTAACCGTGAGTCAGAAGCGGTACGTGCACACGAAAAACATTCACGGGGATTTGAAATTATTGATTCTTATCTCGACGAAACGCACGGAAGCGGCTTTGAAAATCTTCCCTACGAGGAATGGTCATATCTCACTCAAGTGATTCAAGCCAAGGGGATTTCAGAAGGCGTAAAAGCCGCACGTTTAAATCAAGACTTCTGTTCGGGATCTTTGGTTTGGCAATTAAATGACTGCTGGCCTGTCGCCTCATGGTCTTCAATCGATGCACATGGGAAATGGAAATTACTCCATCACAAGCTCAAGACTGCCTTCGCTCCTACTCTCCTCTACGGCAGATGGAATACTGAAGGCCGGAAACCCATTCTTGAAGTGGGGCTTGTCTCAAATCCCACCCGAGAAGAATCCAAAGAAATTCCGGGAACGTTACGCGTGTCCGTTGTGGGTTTCAATGGCGAGGAAATCTCTGTGAGTGAACATCCTGTCACACTTTCCCCTGGCATGCCGATGTGGACAGAATTCGAGAACATTCTCAGCAGAAAAGTCGACCCCACACGGTCATTCATTCAACTCTCGTGGAGCGACGACGCGTGCGAAGACAAGTCCCATTGCCAACACTCTGCGAGCGCTGTGGTTTGGGCTGTATTGCCGAAAGACCTCAACCTCGAACCAGCCGATATTTCGGTGCACAACGGACCGAAGTTGTATTCCGAAAACAAGAGCACTCAGTACATCATAGAATCTCCCGTCTTCGCAAAAGACGTTCAACTTACTTGCAACGCTTCAGGAAACTTCAACGTCAATGGGTTCGATCTTCTCCCTGGCGAAAAGAAAATCGTTGTATTCACACCCCACAAACTAGAAACTTGGGCGCCTGAATTTGCAAAGAGTGGAACATCTCAGAAACCTCATTCTCAATTTTTGATTCAAACCATGAGTCTTAAT
>JAQCID010000035.1 GCA_027618855.1 Bacteroidota bacterium
GAGTGGGAACCACCCGAAAACGGTGGAGTTTGGTCTGTGGAAATTAACATCTTTACTTCAAAAGGAGAATGGGTAACCACATTAACAGAAGAGGGGGAAGAAGTGGAATCTAAAAAAATATGGGTTTTTGAAGGGGAAAACCTTTCGGGCGGAAAGTTATTCCCAGGAACCTATATCGCAGTATTAAAAGCGAGTAACACAGACTTCTCAGAAGAAACCCCAAAAATAAAAAAAATAATTAGACGTGGACTAATTCAGGTGAATTGATGGAAATTGCAACACATGTACGAAAGCGTAGAAATAAATCATCTAGACACCCCATTAATTGTTTTATTCTCCCTTTCTCTTGTAATAGGTATTTTACTCATGTGGCTAAGACATGGTTTTCCTCGAGAATGGAGGCTTGCCGGATGGGTATTGAGTGATGTACGGAGGATTTGGCAAAGAAGTGCGGAAGAAGCGCCCAGAAGCGGGGGAGTAATTATTGCGCATTTGCTTGGTATAATTGCTGTTTCTACGATTTCATTGGGGTGTGTTACAGCTTTGGAAATCAATTTGCCTGCCTACAAAACTTTGGCGATGGGCAGTGCCTTAGGCACCGTCACTTTGTCATATAGATTGCTGACACAGTGGGTCTTAGTGCGTTTCCACAGGACCAAATTAATATCCAAAGACCAAATCGTTATGGATCGTCACCTAAGAATCTGGATGACGGCTACCGTTGGAGCTCTTGCTCTTGTCTTTTCGTTGTTGCCGCAATGGCTGTCAATACTAGGCTCTGAAGTGTTTATACTCACATGGGGAGGCTGGACTTTGTTTCGCTTTTGGAGGATATTTCAGACATCAAAACGGCGATTATCTCATTTTTGGTGGAGAATTGTCTATCTTTGCGCCTTCGAAATCCTACCCGTATTAATCATTATTCAATTTATAATGACCATACTATAAGGAGCTTGAACAACGAACACGCGATGAAAAAGAAGATAAAGACTATTCTTATCTCTCAGCCAAAACCGATTACGGAAAAGAGCCCGTATTTCGATTTAGCCAAAAACATGAAAGTGACTGTTGATTTCCGTCCTTTTATACATGTTGAGGCGATAGAAGTAAAAGAGTTTAGAAAACAACGTATAGATCTATCTGAATACACAGGGGTCATCTTAACATCTCGTATGGCTGTTGATCATTTCTTTAGGATGGCCGAAGAGACGAGGTATGAGGTGCCTACTTCGTTAAAGTATTTATGCATAAGTGAAAGCACCGCTTATTATTTGCAGAAATACGTTGTGTATCGCAAGAGGAAGATTTTCCATGGTCAAGTTCGTTTTTCTGAACTCACGACGATCATGAAGAAGCATAAGAAAGATAAGTTTCTACTTCCATGTTCTGACCTTCTTAAAGCATCAATACCTGATGCGCTTGATGATTTAGGGGTGGATTACAGCAAAGCTTGTATGTACAGGACCGTTTGTTCTGATTTGAGTGATCTATCAGATGTCAAATACGATTTACTTGTCTTTTTCAGCCCTAGCGGAATAGAGTCATTACTCAAGAACTTCCCTGAATTTGAGCAAGGCGAAACACAAATCGCTACCTTCGGTCCTACAACTTCTAAAGCAGCTGAGGATGCTGGGCTTAGAATTGACATTAATGCACCGACTTCAAAAGCGCCATCGATGACAATGGCGATAGAACAGTATATGAAAGGTAAGTCCTGAGGTTATCTTGTGGCCAAATGGGTCAATCTAGAAATACATTTGGAAAAAACGAACGTTTAAAAAGCGTGATCGTTTTAGATAGAGCATTCGCAGAAGGTGCTAAACTCAAAGCTGCGTCGATTTTGGTTCGGTACACATACAGTTCTTTTGACGCTCCATTTCCATATCAAGTCGCAACTACAGTAAGCAAACGACGATTTAAACGTGCGGTGGATCGAAATCGAATAAAACGCCTTCTCCGAGAAGCTTGGCGGTTAGAAAAACACCGACTTTTGGTTGATTGGTCTACAGGAGATCCACAAAGAGCGTTGGTTTTCATCTATATCGGCAGAGAAATTCCGACCTTCGAAGCATGTCAGAACAACATTCGAAAGATTATCGACGTATTAATCGATCACCCTATTGAAAAGTCATCACAATGAATAAATCCCGAAAGAGCATCTTAATCGCTGTTACCATTATAGGTGCGGCAATGATTTCTTTACGCCTTCCTATTAAAGAAGATTATTTTGAAATGTCTAAGCAGCTAGAGATTTTAAACTCGGCTTTTCGGGAATTGAATATCTTTTATGTCGATCCATTGTCTCCAGGCGACCTCATGCAAACAGGTATTGATGCAATGTTGATCTCTCTGGACCCCTATACACAATATTATCCTGAATCTAGGATGGAGGATGTCAGGTTCATGTCTACAGGAGAATATGGCGGAGTAGGTTTGGCATTAGATGAACGTTGGGATGGAACGTTTTACATTGTGGATATCAAGGAAAACTCCCCTGCGGAAAAAGGCGGGTTGCAACTTGGAGATAATTTGATGGAGATTGAAGGCCAATCCATCTCACACCTCGACATAAGTAAAATCGGAGAGCTTATTAAAGGGACCTCTGGAACAGAAATTCAGTTAGGCATTCAGCACCCGGGCGAGCTCGATATAATCAATGTTACACTCACGAGAGAAAAAATTAAAACGCCTGACGTCCCATATTACGGAATGATCAGTGATTCTACAGGCTACCTTATTCTAAGTAAATTCACGCGTACTGCGACAACAGAAGTACGAAAGGCGCTCATACAACTCACTGATTCGTTGGGGGCAAAACAAATCGTATTTGATCTTCGAGGAAATGGAGGTGGATTGTTACGTGAGGCAGTAAGCATTGTGAATTTATTTGTACGAAAGGGGGAGGAAGTCGTTTCGATGAAAGGAAAAACCCCTGAATGGAACAACAAATACAGTACCCAAAGCAAAGCCTTACTTCCGGACATCCCACTGGCTATTCTCATCGACAACAATAGCGCCTCTGCTTCAGAAATTGTTGCAGGGACTTTGCAAGATTTAGACCGAGCGTTGATAGTGGGGCAGGAAAGTTTTGGGAAAGGCCTTGTTCAGCAAACAAAAAATTTGGCCTATGGGTCACGCATTAAAATTACTGTCGCCAAATACTATACAGCGAGCGGGAGATGTATACAAAGACTCCATTATGGCGATCGTGATGATCGTGGGGATGCGAAAATTCAGGCAGACTCGACGCTTCAAACATTTTACACAAAAAATGGTCGTCCTGTAATAGAGGGACGGGGGGTGGTCCCAGATATAGAAATAAATACCAAAAAATTAAACTACGTTCTGTCGGGAATCTTGGAGAGCGGCGTCTTATTTGATTTCGCTGTAAATGAGACAAACTTGGGAGGAGAAGCGTACAATTTGGACCCTGAATCTTTCGAACTCACTGGAATTCAGTGGGACGCTTTCATGCGATTCATGAATGATCAATTCTCTTCGGAATTACTTGAAACAACTGGGCGAGACTTCCCATACGAACCTAAAACCAAACTTGTAGTCGAAGTACTTGAGGAAGCGATGGAAGAAGATGGGACGCTCGCTTCTAATGCTGATTTGATCAATCGTTTAAATAACTTATCCAAACCAAACCTTAACGAGGATCTAATTAAGTACGAAACAGAAACTCGAGAAGCGCTGACTGAAGAACTTATTTACCATACAGGAAATACCTCGGGTGTATTTCGCCATTTGTTACCCAATGACGAAGTTGCTAAAGAAGCCGTTTCAAAACTAGAAAGTGGCGAGTATCTCAAAATCCTTGGATATTAAATGGGGTCAAATGCTGCTTCGATAAGCGAGAAAATCCTGGTTGCAGGATTGCTCATTACGCTGGCATCACTTCCTTGGTCACCCTTCGGGACAAGTTGTGGGACGGGGATTATTGCACTTGCGTGGGTCGTTACCGCAGTCAATCGCTCCTTAATTACGCCTACAAACAAGCTTCTTACCGGAGCCATGGCAGGTCTTTATGTTTGGCATGTCGTGGGGCTCCTTTGGACGGACAACCTGAGCGAAGGGCTCATGACATTGAAGATCAAGCTTCCCATTTTAATTGTCACCACTGCGCTCATGACGATTCGTTGGGATCCAAACAAATGGCTCCCCCGAATTCTGTCTGTGTTTGTCTTTTCTATTTCAGCGTCTGCCATTGCCGGCCTGGTGTGGGGATGGTGGCAAATATCTGCTGGTCAAACCCTTCATCCAAGTGAATGGTCACCTTTCATTTCTCATATTAGAATGGGCATCCTACTCTCTTTGGGGTGGGGTGGACTTCTCATTTATAGTATTACAAAGCATCGCCTTATTGCACCTGCCATCTTATACGCTGTCATCGCTCTGCTTTATATATGGCAAACCCAATCAGTAACTGGATGCCTCATGTTCATTTTTGCGACGTTTTTCGGAATGATGCAGTATTTGAAGCACTCACTTAGGTGGGTCATTGTTGCAGGTTCGGCCATTTCGTTTGTAGGGATCATCCTTCTCGTACAAACCTTACGCCCATCGCCACAACCAGCTCAGCTTCCCACTCACACTGAGTGGGGGGCTCCTTATACACACCATCAAGACCGATTTCTTGATGAAAATGGATATAAAGTTTGGAATTTCCTGGCCTGGGATGAGGCACGGATAGCGTGGAATAAAAGGAGTGACTTTGTTTTTGACGGGCCCGACAATATGGGACATCCCCTTAAAATAACGCTCACGCGGTACCTTACCTCGTTAAATCTCCCTAAAGATGGTCTCGCAATTCAAGGGTTAACCGAGGAGGATATTCGTGCAATTGAACAAGGAACGCCATCTGCAGTTGAACATCTGAAATCTGGAATGAATCGCCGCCTTGATGTATTGCGGTATGAGGTGGGGAACTGGATGGATGATGGTAACCCGAGTGGCAATTCTGTGACTCAACGATGGGTTTACCTGAAAACTGGGCTTCATATCGCATTGAATAACGGAATCGTTCATTCTCTATTGGGGGTTGGGACTGGTGACCTCCCTGATGCGTATCAACATGCATATATCGAACTTGATACACCTTTAAACCCTCAATTCAGAAAGCGAACTCACAATCAATATCTCGCATGGTGGGTCGCGAGTGGTTTCATTGCTTTAATCTTATGGATCATCGTTTTAATTGCTTCTTGGAAAAGGGACAGTGAATGGTTGTCATTGGGAAGGTTAGCTTGGTGGATGGTCGTTGTTTCTTGTTTTGCAGAAGACACTCTCGAGACGCAAGCAGGTGTGACTTTTGCAGTATTTGCTTTGGTCCTTTTCTCGAGGAACGACTCAAAAGAAAGCTAGTCTTTAAAACCTGATGTTGAAAAGTTAGGTTTTATTTCGACGAATACAACTACAATTACTCCCGATTAAGGCAAAATCGAACAAGGCAAAGGTTAGATTCCTGTACGATACAGCCTCCACAGTGCCTCCACAAGTTTCCCATCAAAATATCGAGCTACAATTCGTTCTTAGTGGTAAGTGTGTGTTTTGTGTGGAAAAAGTAGGTTGGAGTAAGTCAGACTACCGGTTAGCTTTGTTAACTATGAATATTCTATTATTAGGTTCGGGGGGTCGCGAACATGCTATGGCATGGAAACTAGCCCAAAGCTCATTGCTGTCAGTACTTTATGTAGCACCAGGGAATGCTGGAACAGAACAGATTGCTACAAATGTGCCTATCGACCCTATGGATTTTAAAGCGATAGACCGCTTTATCCGCCGGAATGACATCAGGATGCTTATTGTAGGACCTGAAGCTCCTTTAGTGGCGGGAATCGTCGATTATTTCCAAACATCTGACAAGCATAAAAACCTGAATGTCGTAGGGCCTCCGAAAGCGGGTGCGAGGTTAGAAGGTTCAAAGGATTTTGCAAAGGCATTTATGAATCGACATAACATTCCTACTGCGGCTTATGCAAGTTTTTCTAAAGGGCAACTTCCAGAAGCAATTGCATATCTTGACAAAAGAAAGCCACCATATGTTCTGAAGGCGGATGGTTTGGCTGCTGGAAAAGGGGTGATTATCACAGAAAGCATTGAGGAAGCTCAGAAATGTCTTGAAGACATGTTAGAAAATGCAGTTTTCGGAGAAGCTGGATCTAAAGTAGTGATTGAACAATTTATGGACGGCATAGAAGTAAGTTCTTTCATTGTAACAGATGGTGAGGCATATCGAGTTCTTCCTTCCGCAAAGGATTACAAGAGAGTAGGCGAAGGAGATATAGGACCGAACACAGGTGGAATGGGAGCGATAAGCCCTGTCCCTTTTGTCGACGCCGAATTTCATGAAAAAACACTAAACCAAATCATCATCCCTACGATTAAGGGGCTTAAAAAGGACAATATCCCATACAATGGATTCATCTTTATCGGGCTCATGAAAGTGGGGAGCGATCCATATGTCGTTGAATACAACTGTCGACTTGGGGATCCTGAATCTGAGGTAATATTGCCTTTACTTAAAAGTGATCTTCTTCACTTATTCGACAGTTTGGGTTCAGGGCTTTTAAGTGAATACGACCTACAAATAGAGGACAAGACAGCAGCCACAGTCATATTAACTTCTAGGGGATATCCTGGAGACTACAAGAAGGGGGTTCACATTAAAGGTCTTGAAACACCCCTGAGAGAAAATGAAGGATTGATTTTTCACTCAGGCACAACAAAGAAAAGAGGGAAAGTTGTCTCCGATGGAGGAAGGGTCATCGCATGCACTGGTCTGGGAAATAGTCTCGAACAGGCCTTGGAGCGAAGTTACAAGTTAGCCGCATCAATAGATTTCAGCGAAAAACAATACCGGAAAGATGTCGGTCAAGATGTACTCGTGAAGGTCAGCTAATCCCTAATACGACGGGATCAATCAAGATTGAATCAAGGGGTCTTGCCCTCAGCTTTTGCCTTTACAACATATCCGTTGAGCACTTTAAGCCAAACGACTAGAGAAACAAGACCGAGAATAATGACTCCTGCATTAAAGGGATCCATTAATGGTTCAAGTAAGTTGTCAATAGTCCAAGAAACGAACTGACCTATTGGGTATATGATATCCTGTGTATTCATTCCGATGTGATTCAATTGCAAATTTAAGTCGCATCTTTTTAGAATGGCCTCATTCGCGTAACCTTTTGGATAAAAAGACGTAAAAGAATGCACACCTATCTCTTTTATTATGCGAATATTTGCACTCACATATCTCTTTTTGTCGCTCTTTTGCCTGCCAGCACTTGCTCAAACGACGAATGACTTTATTCAACCACAATTGAATCTATCTACCGAACAGTCTGCCGAATTGCAGGTTGCACTTGAGGAATTTAATTCGCGGGCTGAAAACATTCCAACTGTTTTTGAGGCTGCAAATCTTGAGTCACGTCAAGCCATAATAAATAGTGTCAACACGGGAAACTGGCATGAAGCGTCAACCTGGAGTTGTTCGTGTATTCCTGAATCATCTGACGATGTGGTTATTCAGGAAAATCATATGGTCATCGTGAACAGCAATACAGAAATTAACAATCTATCCATACAAGAGGGAGGTGTTCTAAGCTTAGATGGTACGGTTGAAACCACTTTAACGATTCATGGTGACTGGTCGTCAGCTGGTTTTGTGAAAGCTGGAAACATGCGTGTTGCTTTTTCAAACACAATAGACCAAACTTTTACAGGTGCAGCTGAATGTTCCGATTTATGGATTACAAGTGGAAACATCATTCATATTGAGGGTTTGCTTCGTGTTCGACATCACCTTGAATTTACAACGGGAGTTCTTGATGCAACGAATGGAGAACTTCGTTTAGGGAACAATGACTTTGGTCCCGCATCCGTAATTGTGGGGTCCGAAGCAAATTATATCGGAGAGGTTATTCGTGAATTCGAAATGAGTTGTGAAGAGAATGCGCTACGCCGTGTGGGATTTGGATTGCAAGGGGTCACGGTATCTGAATTAATCGGAGATTTTCCGACTTCTGGATTCTTGGGGTCCGACAATCCAAATGCCACCATGTCTAACATTCGGTCATGGAACGAGGCAACCTTTCAAATGGATCCAATTCAATCTGTTGACGACATTTTAGAGCCCGGGGTTGGATACGAAATCGTGATTCCTGCAGGCACATATTATGTGGACTACAAAGGGAGTATTCAGGATTTTGAGATGTCTTTGCCCGTATTTAAATCGAATGTCATTGCGTTTAATCTGATTTCTAACCCAACACAAGCGTATATCGACTTGGCGTTGTTATTCGAGAATATGACGGGTCTGGAAAAAAGCGTGAACATTTACAACAACGAAACGAAAAACTACGACACGTATGCTTCAGGGTTTGGCGTCAATGGACAAACTCAATATCTAGCTCCCGGAAAATCATTCTGGATTCGTGCAACAGATACGCCACAGGCACAAATTAATGAAAGCATGTATGCGAGTGCGGGAAAAGCTGAGTCTGAGGGAAGCAGTATAAATCCTGAGGTTACGTATATGAGATGGGTGCTAGAAAGTGGCAACGAATCTGATGAAATTGTTATAGCAATTGATGATGCTTCAACGATTTTCTTTGATTCTGAACTTGACGCAAACAATTGGA
>JAQCID010000036.1 GCA_027618855.1 Bacteroidota bacterium
ATCCCCCATCCCACCGCCAAACAAGCCAGTACGCTGACCAGGATGTTCGCGAGTGCCCAAATGTTGTTTCCTTCTTGAAAAAGGCGAAGTGTGTCGATTGAAAACGTGGAGAAGGTGGAAAATCCGCCACAAAACCCCACAGCCAAAAGAGGCATCCAAATAGAATCTCTGTCCCATTTGGCGCCACCATAAATGATTAAAGCAGCCAGGAGTCCTGTGGCGATCACGTTCGCAGCAAGAATTCCGAGGGGTGCCATTGCAGGCCCCAAATTGTTTCCGCTGCTTGCAAGTATATTTACGCCAGCGCCCAATAACGCTCGGGCAACACTTCCCGCTCCTCCACCTATAAAAATCGCTGTCAGGGTCACAAAGTTGATCGACATTATTTGGTCTCTAAGTTGAGTCTGGGACGAATCGCATGAAGTACAACACCTCCGAGTGCCGCTCCAAGCATCCAGCCGAAGAGCACATCTCCAGGAAAATGTACGCCCAAGTGAATGCGGCTATATCCGATGAGCAAGGCCCACCCAATGAGAATCCACAACCACATCGTTCCACAAAAAATCATGGAGAGAAGACCGCCTACGAATATTGCAACAGCCATGTGGTTTGCAGCATGCGAAGAAACGAAACCATAGGTGCCGCCTTGATACATCGTGCCATCACTTCTTTCGTAAAGATGCACATCTTCCGCCAAATCTACTCTGTGTGAAGGTCTGAGTCTTTCTGCTGTAGGTTTGATTACCCTCGCTGAAATCACATCAGCAAGTCCCACAGAGATCACGATTCCCAAAACAGCCAACATTCGAGATTTATTCTCAGGGAGATGTTTCCAAAGTAAAAAAAGGATCCCGAGATACAGAGGTGTCCAGGCAATGGGTTGGCTGATCCACCACATCAGCGTGTCACACGAGGGACATGCGCCGTTGATCGCAAAAAACAACGACTCGTCCATATTTGACAACCAATTGATCACTGCGCCTAATCGTTATTCGTAGATGCCCTCAATAAGTGCATCATATTTGGTTTTTATCGGCTTGCGCTTGAGCTTAAGGGTAGGTGTAAGTTCTCCTCCTTCAATCGTGAACGGAGCTGGAAGAACGCGAATAACCTTCACGCGTTCCCATTGGCTGAATGGCTCCATCAATGTGTTTACCTCTTCCATGATGCGGTCCGTAATTCGTGTATCCTCACCAATCTTGTCATCTCCTGGGTAGGTGTGGTCGTGGCGTTTGCACCATTCGGTGACCGCAGCGGTGTCAGGAGAAATCAGTGCTGCTGGGTGCTTTCTGTACTCACCTACGACCATGACTTGTTCGATAAATAGTGACGCCTTGAGTGCATTTTCGAGTAGGGCAGGAGAGACATACTTTCCGCCCGAAGTCTTGAACATTTCTTTTTTGCGATCTGTAATCCTTAAGAACCCGTCCCCATCAAGTTCACCTATATCGCCGGTATGGAACCAACCGTCTTTAATGACTTCTGCTGTTTTCTCTTCGTCCTTGTAGTATCCCATCATCACATTTGGACCTTTTACGAGAATCTCTTTGTCTGGCCCGAAGCTGATTTCGACACTTTTTACAACTTTACCTACTGTGCCTATTCGAAGCATTTCAGGTGCGTTAATTGTATTCACGGTAACGACAGGCGATGTTTCTGTAAGACCATACCCTTCGAGAACGGGAATGCCTGCGCCGTTAAAAAATCTCGCCAGACGTGCTTGAAGCGCCGCCGAACCAGACGCAACCGCTTTAATACCTGTAAGGCCTAACGCCTCTTTTACTTTAGAGAAGACGAGTTTGCGTGCCATTTTGAGCTTAAATCCGTACAGACCGTGGCCTTCTTTTTCAGGTTCCCATGCGAGAACGACCCCCAAAGCCCAATTAAATATGACGGTCTTTACGCCACCTGCTGCACGCCCTTTTGCGACAATCCCGTCATGAAACTTCTCAAGAAGTCTAGGAACAGCCGTAAACATAATGGGTTGAGTTGCGTTGAGGTCTTGCTTGATTGTTTCAAGAGATTCTCCGAAATAAATACTTGCCCCCATGTACATGTATAGGTAGTGAAGCATCCTTTCAAAAATATGACAAACCGGTAAAAAGCTGAGCACCCTCATCTCACCATCCACACCGTCCAAGGGGACACGCTCCTTTGCGATCAATGCATTTGTCACTACGTTGTTGTGTGAGAGCATCACGCCCTTGGGAAGTCCTGTCGTTCCAGAGGTGTAAATGATCGTTGCGAGATGTTCTGGCAAGACGGCTTCACTTCTTGCATCAAGAGCGGTTTGGTCTTTCTCGCCTCCTGCTTCTAACACTTTTTTCCATGAATCGGCACCCTCTACGTTCTCAAATGTAAAGATCCCCTTTAAGGTAGGGCACTCCTCTTTTACGGCCTGCACTTTCGCAAATAGCTCCGCATTCGACACAAAAACGAACGTCGATTCACTGTGATTGATAATGTACTTGTAATCCGCCTCGGTCATTGTAGGGTAGATGGGCACGTCAATGGCGCCAGCCTTCATAATTGCATGGTCCATCACATTCCACTCACACCTGTTGTTGTGAGAAATCAGCGCAACCTTATCGCCAACGTTCATGCCCATCGCAATCAAACCGCGTGAGGCTCTGTCCACTTCCTCTACGAATTCTTTCGTGGAGTAGCTTAATTTCTTCCCACTTCCATCGTTGGGCATAGAAAGCATCACATCCAGCGGGTTGTTCTCAAGCTGATATTTCGGGAAATCAAAAAGTCTGGTTGGATTCTTCATCTGTCAAATTATTTAGGCAATTCTACAATATTACAACATTACAACTGTTCACCACATTGATTGCAGTGCTTTGCCCCATCCGTATGTGCAGTCGCATTGCAATTCATACAAGCCTGCGTATTTGTGTTGGCTTTGAAGTTGCTGGCAGCGACAAGTTCTGACCCTATAATTCCAGTGGGAACAGCAATAATCGCATAACCGATAAGCATAATAATCGCCGCAAGGGTTTGGCCTAGAACGGTGACAGGAGCAATATCTCCATACCCCACAGTCGTGACTGTCACGATGGCCCAGTAGATACTCATGGGAATACTTGTGAACCCATTTTCACCATGCTCTACGAGGTATACCATGGTTCCTAAAAGTGTCACCAATACGAGAATCGCCCCAAGGAACAAGAGGATCTTTTTGCGAGCGCCCCATAACGCAGTCTTTAACACGGAGGCCTCTCGTATAAAACCCACCAATTTCAGGACCCTAAACACCCTCATTAATCGAAGGACTCTAATCACACTAAAGCTTGTTGCACCAGGGATGAACAACTCTAGAAACGTAGGCAATATGGTCATTAAGTCGACCAATCCATAAAACGAAAAGATGTACCCACTTTTGCGTTTTACAGCGACAATTCGGAGGATGTACTCCAGTGTAAAGAGGGCGGTGAAAACATACTCAATGTACCTCAGTATGGTTCCGTACTCTGCTTGGATGTCGGGAACGCTTTCGAGCATTACAACGATGACACTCAAAACGATTGCCCACAACAAGATTACGTCGAACAGCTTGCCCTTAGGTGTCTCTGCTTCAAAGATAATGTCGTGTAGTTTCTTTCGATTCATATGCGAATGTAGTGAACTTTTATAGCAGAACGAAAAACGGTATTATTTGTGCGTTATGCGAAATAAGGAGAGACTGTCATTTCTTTGGAACCTCGTGTATGAAGGTAAAACCCTTCACCGGATTTTGCGCCAAGTTTACCTGCCATCACCATGTTCACAAGCAGGGGGCATGGCATGTACTTCGATGAACCAAGTCCGTCGTGAAGAACACGCATGATTGACAGGCAGATATCGAGTCCTATAAAGTCAGCGAGTTGGAGGGGCCCCATGGGGTGCGCCATTCCGAGCTTCATGACGGTGTCGATTTCTTCGACTCCTGCGACACCTTCGTTGAGGGTGATAATCGCTTCGTTGATCATGGGCATGAGGATGCGGTTCGCTACAAATCCGGGGTAGTCATTGACTTCTACAGGAGATTTTCCTAGAGCAGAACTCAGTGCCATTGTTTCAGAACATGTTTCGTCAGACGTCGCATACCCACGAATAATTTCAACAAGCTTCATGATCGGCACAGGATTCATGAAGTGCATCCCGATGACTTTATCTGGACGATTTGTCGCAGATGCAATCTCCGTAATCGAGATCGAAGAGGTGTTTGTCGCGAGGATACAGTGGGGGGGAGCGAGTGCATCTAGCTCTCGGAAAATCTTGAGTTTTAAGTCCAAGTTTTCTGTCGCAGCTTCGACAACCAAATCTGCATTTCCGACAGACGCAGACATGTCAGTCGATGTATTGAGACGCGCCAGGGTTTCCGATTTCTCACCTTCTGTGAGACGTTCCTTCGACACCAAACGACTTAGATTCTTCTCTATGGTCGCTGTCGCTCTGGAGAGCGCTTCAGACGACATGTCAACAAGCGTTACAGAGTGTCCTTTTTGGGCAAAAACATGGGCAATACCATTCCCCATTGTTCCAGCGCCTATTACTGTAATTGCTTTCATGAGATAAAGTTGATCAGCCCTTTTTCGTCGCCTTATTTCCACCAGCTTTAGATGTTGCACCCTTTGCTGAAGCTCTCTTCTTTGCGACTGGTTTATGCGCTACGTGCTTTTTCTTGGCTTCTGGCTTCTTCTTTGCCGTTGTGCTCTTGTCTTTTGCCGCATCTTTTTCTTCTCCGTCTTCAGACTCTTTCGGATCTTCAGGGTCAAATGGCAGCGCTTTTTGATCGATTAAAATATTGTACCACTGCACCAGTTTGCGAAGGTCAGAAGAATACACACGGTCGTGATCTAAATTTGTAATGACACTGTCTACAAAATCCTTGATTTCTTGGGGCGTAGAATTGTGTGAGGGCGCTTCAGCTCCCTTGCTTTTCTGATGCATCTTAAGGAGGATTTCCTTTAATGGGACATCGTCTTTAAGGGTGTACATCGTGATGTCATTCAGACTACTTACACGGATTGACCCGGGAACGCTGGTGCGTTTACCGTCCAACATGCTTTCAACGACAAGGTTCTTTGCCGATGAGGCAAGAACTTTAAATAATCCGGGCTTGCCCGAAATGGCGAGTACTTCTGAAATCTTCATTCTATCGTATTGTATAGTGGCGAAAGTACGAAGAAAGTCTACTTTTTAATGACTTTGATATTTCGGGATTGCCTTGAGTACTTCTATGGGCTGTGCTGGGTCTGTCGCGACGACATAGTGTTGGAGACCATTTGTAAGAAGCAGGGTAGGGACTTTAAGCACGAGATTGTAACGTGCAGCTTGATCAAGAGCGGTTTGGCCTAAAGGGATGGAAGGCGCTTTACACTCGGCCAATAAGATGGGGTTTCGGTCACGGTTGAAGCAGACCAAATCGGCACGTTTTGACAAATCGTTGAGGATGAGCGTATGCTCTACAGCCATGAGCCCCATCGGATACCCCAGATCTTCAGAGAGGTGATAAATCAGGTGTTGACGCACCCACTCTTCGGGCTCCAGGGCCACCCATTTGCGCCGGATTAAGCACAGAATCTCATCGTGTTTTTCTCCTTTGCGCGCGACGAGGGTCGGTTGGGGGAGGTTTAATTTGGGGAGATCGGCTTGTCTTGACATGGTGCGAAGTTAGAGATTGAAGTTGTTAACTTCGCTCTATGGCTCACAGGCAAATCATACGGAACGTTCAGTCGGGTAAATTTGCGCCTATCTATGTCCTTCACGGAGAGGAATCATTCTTTATAGAGGAGATCACGAAGGTTTTGTTGGCGTGTACCGTTGATGAAACGTCGAAAGATTTCAATGAGATGGTGGTGTATGGACGGGATACTGACCTCAATCAAATACTGGCTTCTGCGAGACGATTCCCCATGATGGCAGAACGACAACTCGTACTTGTCAAAGAAGCGCAAGACTTGAAGTGCTGGAACCGCAAAGATGAACTGGAAAAGTTGGCAGCGTATGCAGAATCTCCTGTGTCGAGTACGGTGTTGGTTTTTGCGTACATGAATAAAAAGATTGACGGCAGATCGAAGGCCGTCAAAACGTTGTCAAAAAACGGCATCCTCTTTTTAAGCGAGAAAGTCAAGGACTATAAACTGTCTGAGTGGATTGCTTCCTATGTCAAGGATCAGGGATTAACCATCAATGGTCAAGCCTCTCAACTCCTGTCTGAATATCTGGGCAACGATTTAAGAAAAGTGGTCAATGAAATTTCAAAACTTAAAATTTCTTTGCCTGCAGGGAGTGAGGTCACCTCTGAAGTCATCGAAAAGCACATCGGAATCAGCAAAGAATACAACGTATTTGAATTGCAGAGAGCACTGGGGGGCAAGGACGTAGGGAAGGCTTCACGCATCGTAAATCACTTCGAGTCAAACCCGAAGAGCAATCCACTGGCGATGGTTATCCCGGTACTGTCAGCCTATTTCGCGAAAATCTTTGTCTACCATGGATTGAAAGATAAATCGCAACAATCGGCAGCCAAATCCATGGGTTGCAGTCCTTTTGCCGTTCGAGATTATTCCGCAGCATCCAGGCTTTATGAGGTTAATAAAATCGCCCGAATCTTCAGCTATCTCCGTGAAGCAGATCGGAAATCGAAAGGTCAAGGGAATGCAACAATCTCTGAAGGGATGATTCTTCGTGAAACAATCTTTAAGATTCTCCATTAATTTATTGAAAATTGGACGTAACGAGTTTGGCATAATCTATGCTAACTTGCAAACCTGTAAGATTAAGAAATCCGTAAGAAATTCATATGATACTTAAGAATATTTCCCGTTTAGGAGTGACAATTGTAGCTTTGATTGCTGTGACTCTGAGTCCTCAAGCTCAGACGTTTAATTTGGTACCGAACAGTGGGTTCGAGGACACAAATATTAAGAAGTTGCGTTCTTATGGCCAAATGGAAGAGGTGAGCAAGGATTGGTTTTCTGCGACGGAGGTTCCAGCAGACATTTATGGTGACGGTGCCAAGGGAGATAAAATCGGAATTCCCACAAACGATTATGGAACGCAGGAGCCTGCGGCCGGTCTTTGTTATGCTGGATTTAGGGCGTATTCGAAAGATCCCCGCATGCAGCGCAGTTATTTGGAAGTACAGTTGCCTCAGATGTTGGACCGAGATGTGATGTACTGCGTGTCGTTTGACATCAGTTTGGCCGATCTAAGTAGATATGCCGTTAATGACATCGGCGTCGTTCTCAGTGACAGGAAAATTGAGCAACCGAACCTCGGGGACATGATTCTACAACCTGATGTACAACAGAAGACAAACAAAGTATTTCAGTATACAGAAGGATGGGAGAAGTTTTGCGGAACATTTGTAGGTACGGGTCAGGAAGAATACATCGTTATCGGATGTTTCGGGAGTCGTTCAGAGATGACCATAGAGAAAGTACAACGTCCTGTGGGTCTTACTGGACCTCAACTGAGCCATGCATATTACTTCATTGACAACGTTGAAATCATTGAAATTCAAGCCAAATCTCAATGTGTATGCTCTGCGGTTGAAGAGCGCGACATGGATTTGGTGTATGGATCTTCTTCTGTTCAAGACGAGGACATGACGGATGCCGAAAAAATCAATTCAAGTGCGATTTATTACGCATTTCTCAAGCGCACGCCTACAGGCTCTGGAAAACAGACAGTTTCTGAGATCGCGGCCATCCTCAAGGCAAACCCGGGTATGAAAATAAACATTGTGGGTCATTGCGACGAGGAGGAAGCAAGTGAAGGGCAAATCAATGCACGCTACAAAATGATCGGCAAGAATCGCGCAGATCAAATACGTCGCATGCTTGAAACGGAAGGAGTCCCTGCTTCTCAGTTTTCTGTTTCTGATATCGGGAACCAAGATCCTGCAAACTCTCGTGACACCGACATCAGTCGTGCTCAAAACCGACGCGTCACGTTCGAGGTTAATTAAGAATTTCCACTGCGCTTAATCCGCGTAGTGGACTTTGTTTCTATACGCTTTCGGCACCATCAGCATCGCGAGGAAGGCCAGAGAGAATAAGATGATCATCGCGAGGATTGACTCCCTCATCGAGCCTGTGTATCCTTCGATATACCCCCATCCGAACATCCCGATAATCAGACCTCCTTTTTCGAGGACTTCGTAGAAGCTGAAATATGAGGCTGGGTCTTTCGTTTTAGGAAGAATCTTGGAGTAGGTCGCTCGGTTTAGGCTTTGCGTGCCTCCCATAAGGAATCCTATCGCCCCTGCCGCCACGTAGAAGCCCATCTTCGTCGTTGCGAAGAAATAGGCGTACAAACACAACGCAGCCCATCCGACGATGCAAGTCATCAGTGCTTTGATGTTTCCAATTCTTCGACTCACCGCACTCAACCCAAACGCTCCTGGAATGGCGAGAAGGTTCACCACAAAGATGGTAATGATGAGCTCTTTTTCATCGAGCCCCACTTCTTTGATGCCAAAGGAAGAGGCCATGATGATGATGGTTTGGATGGCCATGCTCATCACAAAAAACGCCCCCAGATATCTCTTGAGGTGAACGTACCCTTTCAATTCTCGGGCGACGCCTACGAGCTCTTT
>JAQCID010000037.1 GCA_027618855.1 Bacteroidota bacterium
TAAAGGATTTGGGATTTATAGATGTCACGTTTCTTGAGAGAACCCGAACGACAATTCCAGTGAGAGAGGAGATGAATTGGTCAGACAGCGCTACAATAGCTGCCGTTCAAGTATTCAAAGGTCAGTTTAACTCCGACCCCTCCAAGTATTCAATTCGTGCGCACGATGCTTTCTTAGACGCGTTTGCAAGGAAAATGGAGAGAGACCTGGGCCCGATGGACTTTTCTGTTTTACCTGCACCCATAGCAACAGCGTTTGATTGGGTCGCTGTGGATCAATTTTCAGGTTACGTAAATAAACATTGGAAATTGAAAACGTTCTACAAACGTCAATGGTGCGATTCCGACTCTGCCCCGCCACTTCTTGACTTTATTGAGCCTGAGCTCGATTGAGAAGCGATCCTATAATCTATTGTCTATGATTGACGCTCCTGGATATTTATTTGTTTCAAATGAAAAGTTGGATGCAGGGATTTCAACCCCAACATTAAAACGCTCGATGAGATATTCGGTGTCCATTCCTTCTCTTCCCTTCACGACGATTTTCACGACTTCTAACCCTTGTTCGTCTATAAAAAGTTGCATCGTGTGATACGGTTTGTCATCCGACTCGTTGGGATATAAATTGATGTGGACACAGTCCTTGCCGGACACGCTCTCTTTGCCCATCCATTCCGATTTAAAATCATCCTCCCAAATCGTGAATATTTTCGAGGGATCCATTCCTTCTTCTACGAGCACCTCTGCGTCATCTAGATAGCAGTCGTTCGTTTCCTTTTCATACGTCCATACCGTTAGCCCATTTGAAATAATCAAAAAATCACCCAAGTCGAGTTTGAATTTGCTGTCTTCAATAAGAATATGACCTTTCATCTCTTCCTCGAAATCGTTTTTCAAGTCCACCATCTTCGATGAATAGGTCGCATCTATGGTTTTGTAGGTTTTTGCCTTTTCGCTCAATTTCAATAACAGGCCTTCTGCATCTTGGGACACCCCAGTAAATACAAACCCCAGTGTCAAAATTGTCGTTGTATATAATCGAATCATTGTCTTTTTATTCTTCTCCTTCAAAAGGTTTACGCAAAAGTTGTTCCAAACTCATTTCATCCGGAATTAAAACCTTCCTGGCCTTGGATCCTTCAAAGGGTCCTATGATCCTTGCATCTTCGAGTTGGTCAACAATACGGCCAGCTCGATTGTATCCAAGCTTCAGTTTTCTTTGTAAAAGTGAAGTGGATCCCTGTTGATGCATGACGATAATGGATGCTGCTTCTTCGAAGAGTTCATCTCTTTCCTCTACAGTTGATGCGCCTCGATCGCCTTTTTTATCTACGGAATAATCAGGCAATTCAAAGATATCAGGATATCCTCTTTGGCCTGAGATGTAGTCACAAATAGCTTCAACCTCTGGCGTGTCAACGAAACCACATTGCAGACGGATGAGGTCATTTCCTGAACTCAGGAGCATGTCTCCACGGCCTATAAGCTGGTCAGCACCCCCAGCATCAAGAATTGTCCGAGAGTCAATTTTTGAGGTCACACGGAATGCAACACGCGCAGGGAAATTCGCTTTGATGGTACCTGTAATAATGTTGACTGAGGGTCTCTGCGTTGCAATGATGATATGTATCCCGATCGCTCTGGCCAGTTGAGCGAGTCGTGCGATAGGTGTTTCAACTTCCTTTCCGGCAGTCATAATAAGGTCGGCAAACTCATCAATAACTAAGACGATGTAAGGAAGGAAGTGATGACCGCGTTCAGGGTGCAGGTCCTTACAAGTTCCAAGTACAATTTTTCTATTGATGAATTTCTGATTGTACTCTTTCATGTTTCGACATTGCGCATCTTTCAGAAGATTGTAACGTTGGTCCATCTCTGTGCATAGAGAATTTAATGTCGCAACGACTTTGTCTGTATCTGTAATAATCGATTCCTCTGCTCCTGGAAGTTGAGCGAGATAATGACGTGAAATCTTATCGTATACAGAGAGCTCTACCTTTTTCGGGTCAACGAGGACAAATTTGAGTGCGCTTGGATGTTTTCTGTAGAGTAAGCTGACGAGCATTGCATTAAGCCCTACTGATTTCCCTTGACCTGTCGCACCCGCCATTAATAGGTGGGGCATCTTTGCTAGGTCAAAGATGTGTGTTTCGCCAGAGATTGTTTTGCCGAGTGCGATGGGGAGATCGTAATCTGAGTTTTGGAATTTTTCAGAACGAATCAATGTCATCATGCTGACCACGTCGGGCTTAGAATTTGGAACCTCGATGCCAATTGTGCCGCGACCTGGTATCGGAGCGACAATTCTAATCCCAAGTGCGGCAAGGCTTAACGCGATGTCGTCTTCCAGGTTCTTGATCTTCGAGATACGTATGCCAGGTGCTGGAATGATTTCATAAAGCGTCACAGTGGGTCCTACCTCTGCGGATATTTGATCGACCTCAATTTTAAAATCCAACAAGGTTTTAATAATTTTATCTTTGTTGATCGTTAGCTCATCATCGCTCACCTTGTTTTTGCCGTCACCATGATCTGCCAAACACTCTAGTCTAGGCATCTTAAAAGACTTGAGCTCTAATGTGGGGTCGTACGGCCCAAACTCTTGAACCAACTTATTGACTTCCCCCTTGCTGAGTTGTTCTTCGTTTTCGTTCTCCTTGACGACAAGATCGATTCCCGCTTCTGATGGGTTTGTTTTGATTGTGAAATCTGTATCCGTGTTGGGGATTTCCTTTTCCTCCCCACCCGTATCGTTTACGAGGGTGTCTACAATGTTGTCCATTTCAGTGTTTTCCTTGAGGGTAGATTCTACCGACTCAGTCTGCGTGGATTCTTTTGACAGATCTTCGTCTAAGACAGTTTCGAGATTTTTATTTTTGATTAAATCAGCAATTCGTGCAAAAACGGTTCTCCCTTTTTCGAATTTAATTTTCTGAGGCCATCCCGGTACGAATTGGGAAATGGTAAATAAAATCAAACAAACCAATAAAATTGCACTTCCCAATGTGCTAATGTACATGAGGGTGAACTTCAATAGAAAAAGGGATCCTTGACCGACGAGGTGATCTGAGATATTCAGTGTTATTTCATTTGTATTCACAATCTTGTCGTGGAAGAAGAACGTCACTGCCCAAGGGATTGCCACCATTGCTGCGAGTGCCCATCGGGTAAACTTGGCGATAGGCAAAAGTGCTCTTCCAGTAAGTGCTTTGAATCCGAGCAGGAAGAGTATGGATGGGACAGCAAGAAATCCAACCCCAAACGTACCTCTCACGAGGTAATGCCCTACCATGGCTCCTAATTTTCCTCCGAGATTTGTTGCGGGGAGTGGGTAGGTGTCGCTTGTGACAGACAGGGTGTCGAAACTCCCCGAAAAAATAGCTGAAAGCGAGCTTATAATTAAAAAGACAGAAATCCCAAGGCCGATTAGACCCACTGTGGATCTGACGCGCTCATCTTCCCAGCTTTCTTTGAAAAACATTTTTTTACGGACAAAATCAAGGTCGTCTGGCTTTTGTGAGCGCTTAGACGATTGATTTGTTTGGCTTCTAGGCTGTTCGTCTTTTCGGACGTTTCGCGCAGGCTTACTTGTAGTACTGGCGGAGGAGGTGAAAATTGTGCGCATCATGCTTGTTCGTAAATTTAAACGTTAACCGTAGCAGTTATAGTACATTGCAATCTCCTTGTCCACGTTTGAGTGTTCAAATCAACTGGATAATAAAACGTTGGTAATTCAAGGTAAGTTTGACTATCTTTGCCCTCCAATTCTCGAAGCTATGGCCAAGAAAGGCAACCGTGTACAAGTAATACTTGAGTGTACTGAGCATAAAGACTCAGGCCGCCCAGGAACGTCACGTTACGTGACAACAAAGAACAGGAAGAACACACCTGATCGAATGGAACTCAAGAAGTTCAACCCTGTGTTACGCAAGTACACAGTTCACAAAGAGATTAAGTAACCCTGAAACTGTAATACTATGGCTAAGAAAGTAGTAGCGTCGCTCCAGACTGGTGGAGGAAAGCAACACACGAAAGTGATTAAAATGGTTCGCAGTGAGAAAACTGGTGCGTATTCATTTGTCGAGCAAATCGTTCACAACGATAAAGTAAACGGTTTCTTCGAGAAGTAACCTAAGTGACCTAATGCGATGGCAATCGCCATGCTTTACTGACTTTGGCTGGCTCTTCTTTGAGTCAGCCTTTTTTGATACAGGAATAACATGAGTTTTTTTAAACGCATATTCGGAAAAAACAAAGATCAATCTTTAGAACAGGTTGAGAAAAAGGCATCCTTAGATGCTGGGCTCGAAAAGTCCAAAAAAGGAGTGATCAGTAGGATCGCACGTGTTTTTAGTGGTCGTCGGAAAATTGATGATACGTTGTTAGAAGACTTAGAGGAAGCGCTAATGATGTCAGATGTGGGGGTTGATACGACGGAGCGAATCATAGAGCGATTGAGAAAGCGAGCTGTTTGGGAGGCCTATTTGGACCAGTCAGAGCTTATGAATATGCTGAGAGAAGAAATTGCCCATCTGTTGGTTGGCGAAGACTTGGGCGAGGCACTCACACATAATTCCTCATTCTCGATAGATAAAATAGACTCTGGAGAGGGGCCAGTAGTCATTTTAGTGGTCGGTGTAAATGGTGTGGGGAAGACCACAAGTATCGGGAAACTGGCACATCGGTATAAACAGGAAGGTAAAAAGGTGATGTTGGGTGCTGCGGACACGTTTCGTGCAGCAGCTGTTGATCAATTGATCATTTGGGGTGAACGCGTAGGTGTTCCCGTTGTCTCCCAAGGGATGGGCGCAGACCCTGCAGCTGTAGCCTACGATACTCTGGAGTCTGCAAAAGCACAGAACATGGATGTTGTGATTATTGACACAGCTGGCCGTTTACATAACAAGGTGGGACTTATGTCTGAGCTCACGAAAATTAAGAGGGTGATGGACAAGATCGTTCCAGGTGCGCCTCATGAGGTGTGGCTCGTTTTGGATGGTTCTACTGGCCAAAACGCACTTGTTCAAGCCACGCAGTTTTCTCATGCCACTGATGTCACAGGTCTTATTTTAACGAAACTCGACGGAACAGCAAAAGGTGGAGCTGTACTTGCTGTGTGTGATCAGGTAAAAATTCCTGTACATTACATCGGAGTAGGAGAAAAGATGGAAGATCTGCAGAATTTTAATGCCTTAGAATTCATTGATTCCTTGCTGCCTGAATCTTTAAACGAGAATTAACCACATACGTTCAAAATGAGAGCTAGGTCATCAAATCCAAGAAAAGTAAACGTTGTAACCTTAGGTTGCGCAAAGAACATGTATGATTCTGAGCAGCTCATGACACAACTTAAAGCGAATGATTTTGAGGTGGAGCACGAAGCCAGCAAAGATGATTTCGGCATCGTAGTGATCAATACTTGTGGATTTATCGAGTCTGCAAAGCAAGAGAGCATCGACATGATTTTGCGTTTTGCGGATGCAAAAAAAGAAGGTTCAGTAGAAAAAGTCTATGTGACAGGTTGTTTGTCTCAACGATATGCAGACGAGCTGGCAGATGGGATTCCTGAGGTTGATGCTTGGTTTGGCACACGTGACCTTCCGCGTCTTTTAAAAACCCTTCGTGCAGATTACAAGAAAGAACTCGTAGGAGAACGATTGCTGACCACTCCTGCACACTATGCCTATTTGAAAATTGCTGAGGGATGTGATCGTCCTTGCGCTTTTTGTGCCATACCGCTGATGCGAGGGAAGCACGTTTCTACGCCCATCGAAGATCTTGTCAAGGCTGCTGAGGGACTTGCGGCTCAAGGTGTCCGTGAATTAATACTGATTGCCCAAGACTTGACTTACTACGGCCTTGATATTTATAAGAAAAGGCGTTTGGCGGACTTAATCACTGCTTTGGACAACGTTGAAGGCATAGAATGGATCAGGCTTCACTATGCTTTTCCATCTGGATTTCCGATGGATGTTCTGACTGTCATTGCGGAGTCAGACAAAGTGTGCAATTATTTAGATATGCCGCTCCAGCACTCCAGTGATTCCATTTTAAAATCGATGCGTCGGGGAATTACTCAGGAGAAAACAGAAAAGTTGCTTGCGGATATTCGAGAAATTGTTCCGGGCATTGCCATTCGAACGACACTCATTGTAGGGTTTCCAGGAGAAACAGAAGAAGATCATGCAAACCTTTTAGATTGGGTGGCGCGTATGAAGTTTGAGAGGCTGGGATGTTTTACGTATTCTCATGAAGAAAACACCCATGCCTATAAATTAGAAAACGATGTTCCTGAGGAGGTTAAAAAGAAGCGGATGGAAGAAGTGATGGATCTGCAGGCTGGAATCTCGGAAGCATTGAATCTCCGCTATCTCGGCAATGAATTCAAGGTCATCATCGACAGGTGTGAGGGTGGGTTTTGGCTTGGGCGGACGGAGTTTGATTCACCAGATGTAGATAATGAAGTGAGAGTTCCTGTTTCAGATGATCTTCATTTGAGAATAGGTGATTTCGTTCAAGTTAAAATTACGGGCGCAACTTCATTCGATTTAGATGGAGAGGTCGTGGGTTAAGAACATGGCAGATCAAATGACATATCCAGTAATGGAGGTCTTTCCGACCTTGCAAGGAGAGGGGAGATATACGGGGTCTCCAGCGTATTTCATCAGGCTTGCCGGCTGTGATGTGGGTTGCTCATGGTGCGATGTAAAGGAAAGTTGGCCGGCCGGAGGTCATCCACTTGTCACCGTTGACGAACTTGTTTTGGGCGCCAAAAACAGTGGCTTGCCGATGGTCGTGGTGACAGGGGGAGAGCCTTGTATGTATGATCTGGGATCTTTGACTGCTGCGCTGAGGAAAGAGGGTCTGAAAATTCACCTTGAAACGTCTGGAGCTCATCCAATTAGAGGGGACTTTGATTGGATTACATTGTCTCCGAAAAAGTTCAAAGCCTGCCTGCCAGAAAGCTATTTACGTGCCCATGAATTAAAGGTCGTAGTCGTCAACAAGCACGACCTCACCTGGGCGAGAGAGCAAGCCCTGAATGTAAACGAGGACACGCTGCTCTATTTACAGCCTGAATGGGATAGGAAGGACAAAGTGCATGCGATTCTTATGGCGTTTTTAGGAACCGGAGAGGGCAGTCTTTGGTCTTTGAGTACACAGACACACAAATATTTAGGGATACCTTAACAAGGCGTATAGATCTAGTATCTGATCACGTCAGAGGGTGGGGAGAGTTGAAACAATTCGACAAACTCCCGTGCGTCAACGACACTGCGTTCGTTGTCAATTGCAAACACATTGTGATAATTTCCTTTTCGTCGAAAGTCATTGTCTGTCAATCTCTCTATTGACGTCACAACAATTCTATAAGAGATGTTTCCGTATGCGATTGTCGCCTCAAGCGGCATGCTGCTTCCAGGCCAACCATTCGGCGCATCTCCAAGCGAAGGTGCGCACCAGTTATTCACTCCGCATGGTGAGCACTGTACTCCAGCAAGTTCTTTCGGAGCGGTGTTTGCGACACGTTCAGATGGAGATGGAATTTCTTGAACCGCCTTCGGCAAAGGGCCAGTTAATGCGACTTCTGTGCCGAAAAAAGTAAACTGATTCACGGACCCCAAAATAGGACCCAGCAACAGAAAGGATTGTGTTTTTCCAGACTCAGATTTTTCGGTTATTTTAAATTGACCTCCATGAGAAATCACTTCTAAGCCTGCAGGGGCAAAACCAAATTCTTCTGTAGGTGAACAAGAATAGGTGATGAGAAAAGAAGGTGTTTGGGCTGAGAAAGCCCCGAAAATAAATATTGAGAGTACGAGAAATAAGGCGTTTGGCTTGTTCATGTGCATTTAGTAATCAAGCAGTGTGCCAACTGCAGCAGAGACTTTCTCTGCGTTTGGTAAAACAGCTTGCTCCATGCTCTCATTTAGGGGTATCGCTGGGAGTTCAACACTTCCTATCACCTGTGGGGCTGCGTCTAAATCTTCGAAGCATTCCTTCGCGATTCGTCCACTTAAAGCCTGAGCAAAGCTATTTGCAACAGGTTCCTCTGTGAGGACGAGACATCGGTTTGTGCGTTTGATACTCGAAGCCACAGTTTCAAAGTCAAGAGGGACCAACGTTCTTAGATCGATGATTTCAATTGCACCAGGGAAATTTGCGGAGGCTTCCAACGCCCAATACACGCCTCGTCCATACGTGATGATTGAACATGAGATCTCGTTTGAAGCACGTTGTACGACTCTCGCTTTCCCGAGTGGGATGATGTAATCTTCATCAGGTTCAATGCATTTTGCAGCTTCTGTCCCGGGTATTTTTGACCAGTATAAACCTTTGTGTTCAAGTACTACGACAGGATTTGGGTCGTAAAATGCGGCTTTCAATAAGCCTTTAAGATCGGCTCCGTTTGAAGGGTAGGCCACCTTGATGCCCCGAATATTTGTGAGCACAGAT
>JAQCID010000038.1 GCA_027618855.1 Bacteroidota bacterium
CTGAGCCGTCGCAATCAATACCGATGATTTCGTACCCTGGCATTGCTTCTTGCCAAATCCTGATCGCTGTGGTATCGTATTGTTCATAATAGGTTGGAAGAAGAATCTTCTTGTTCACGAATACAGCATTGCTATAGGTTTCGTACCACCCTCCGGAATTTGGGTATCCTCCACCCAATTGTGGGGGGCTAGGGATTCTCACAATGTCAAACGGAGTTCCCCATTTTGTGGTGTAATTCGAGAGGACGTAATCCATATTGGCATTTATTTGAGGTCCATCGGCGACCCCTTCAGGATACTCTGACACCATTAAGGTGCTTTCGTCCAGGAGTTTCATATGCATGTCAATGTGATGGATGCCATCATAGGGTAGGGTAGGCATTTTTATAAGTGTGTGAACCCCCATAAAGTCTTCTAAGATTCCCTCAATTTCTTCGGTGGTGTGGTTTGGATAACTGGTCCACCAAGTACTTCCACCTTGATTTTCATCCAGCACGAGCTCCGATTCAAAAGCGGTTCCAAATCCGTCACTCATCCAATTTCCTCCCGTATTCATGAGGTTATATGGCTCGGCTGACGTGCTGTAGAGCTCCAGACCGAGATAGTCGGCCAATACATCGGGAATGAGGTCGTCATCAGGTCGGGGACGGTTGTACAACCAGTCGACCAAGATTCTGTCGTCATTCCATGACCCATACACCGTATTTGCACCATAGTCTCTAATCCAGATGGAGTTTAAATCAGCTTCGACAATTTCGACATTGTCCAAACTCAGCGCACCTCCACAAGATCCACCTGTAATATAATTGGAAGTTGAGTTGGGATTTTCTGTAAATACGACGACTCTGCATTCTGAAACAGATGCCGCCACGATTTGCTTAAGGATACATGGGAAGCCTTCCCAAGCAATCGTCAAGACTTCTATTTCCTCCCATTCTGCCGCCGTTCTTAATTCAGAAAATGGCGGAGGAGTTTCTATCCCTCGGCTAGCGATCGGTTGAGAGATGCCATTGTTTTCTATATATTCTCTTTCATTGGCTCTCACTTCATTTGCCCAAACCGATTTTTCAGTGTGTTGCGCAAACGATTTGGTTGAACAAAGAATCACCATCAACAGAAAGGTACTTATTCGAATGAATGAAAGGCGTAATCGCATATTTTACAAATGAGGTTTATCAATACAGGAGGTGTAAAGTTAGTTCAAGATCTCACCAAGTAATTTCGGGTTGAGGGTGTGTGTGCCTTCAGGTTCGTGACGATTGACATGGTAACCAAACTGATTCAGTACGTTGACATCAACTTTAAATGCGTCTTGGGTGTAATATTCGTCATTTTTCGGACGTATAATATGGATTTCTTTTAAACGATCACCCAAATTTGGAGGTGAGGTACCCCATTCCGGAGGGAGTTGTCCCGAAGTAAATATTAAGGTGTCGATCTTCGCACCATGGGCGCTCCACCTTGCTGCAGTTGCCACACCTTGTGAAAATCCGATTAAAGTGATGGGAGTCGTTTCGGGTATTTCTAAGGATTTCAACCAAAACGTCAGATATGCGATTTGGTCTGTGATTTCTTGTTGCCTGTTGTCGCGGGTCATCCAAGATGCTCCGACCCTGCCATTTGTCCCACGAATGTAAAATTTACTCAGTCCTTCAGGTGCGCAAATACATCTCCCTGGGGCTTCTAAAGATTGCAAGGAATTCAGCATATAAGAGGGGTGTTGTCCATAGCCGTGGAGAACAACAATGATTTCGTTGCTGTTCTTCGGAGATTCTCCGATGTGAAACCATCTCGCAGAACGCGTCACCTCAAGGGTGTGTGACTTGACATTTTCAGGGAGCGGGTACTTGAGTTTAGGGTCCAATTTCGTTTTGAATATATGATTTGTTTCAGAAAGTGATTTCCAAAGTTGTCGTCCCAAACGCGACACAGAAAATAGAATCCGAAATCGCAAGATCTTCTTCTCCCGATTGATCTATATGTTGATATGGCATCCATTCATTCCCAGGGAGCGTACAGTTAAAAAGGGTGTCCGTGAACGGACCTTCAAAAACCATCCATTCCGTTCCGCACGTCGTATACTGATTGAAATCCTCAGTAAACCTAAATCGAAGCTTGTCCAATTCAGCTGAAGGCGCTTGGTTGACAATGTGAACACTTAATTCTGCTCTTGGCACGGCCTCTACATCTATGTGGACAGGGATGTCCGGTGAGAAATCATCAGGATTAATATCTTGTGAAATGCCAAACCAACCTTCTTCATTGACCCCCAGTCGATATTCTAATGCGCTCTTTCTGGGGAACGAAATGGTAAAAAACCCTGCTTTGTCAGTCGTGGTACTTCCGGCGGTCTCAAAAAACCCATTCAACACACCATTTTCGAGCACTTGTTCTTCCATTTCAACTTCGAATCCTACGCATGGCAATCCCGTCGCTTGTTCCACGACTGTTCCTTCAATGATATACGTGTTCGCACAATCTGTCCTGCAGCACCCACTTGCAAGTGTTGCTAAAAGTGCAGTTGCGACGATACAATGTGATTTCATAATATTTCAAGTTTGGCGAATTTCAGAAGGAGCTGTTTTTGGCCAGCTGCTGGAAAGAAAATGGTGGCTTTTACATTGGGCTCTTCCCCTTCAATCTTCACCACTTTTCCTTTTCCAAACTTGGCGTGTTTCACTGTGACGCCTTCTGAAATACTTGGTGTACCAGAGGATGTTTGTCGGTCAACCGACCCATGAGGGGCGCCAGCAGATTGAGCCATCTTGTCGTTGGATGTAGATGTTTGAGATAGATTAATCTTCGTGAGGTTACGTCCACCGATACTGGGCTTGACGGCTCTTTTACTCCAGCCTCCAGTTTGACGTGCTTCTTCTGATCCAATATTTCTACTGGAATATCCTGAATTTATAATCCCTGCGGGTTGAATAATATATTGCTCATCTATTTCATCTAAGAATCGGCTCGGATCTCCTTGGTGCAATTGTCCCCACTTAAATCTAGTTGTCGCATACGATAACGTACAGCTTTCGCAGGCTCTGGTAATGGCTACATAGAAAAGCCGTCTTTCTTCTTCGAGGTCTTCCCTAGAGTCCATAGATCGTTGACTTGGGAAGAGATTTTCTTCTAATCCCACGATGTTCACATGCTTGAATTCCAACCCCTTTGCCGCGTGGATTGTCATGAGAGACACCTTGTTTGTGTCGTCGTCGTCTTTGTCAGCATCTGTTAACAAGGCGACATCAAGTAAAAAGTCAGAAAGTGTTCGAATCGCATCGGGGTTTTCTGGGTCTGGTTGCTCGCTGAATGCTTGAAGACCGTTGAGGAGTTCCTGAATGTTGTCATATCGGGCGACACCCTCTGGGGTCTTGTCTGTATACAATTGATGCACGATCCCCGATCGTTTTGCGATCTGCAATCCCAAAGCATGTGCGGTTTGGTTTTCCAAATCTGCAGAAAACCCCTTCATCATTTCAGTGAAATCAACGATTTTTGACCAAGCGGCTTTTTTAATTGTTTCGGGCTGCTCACCCAGGGTCATCAAATCATACACCCCCATGTCTCTTTCTCCAGCAGCGGAGAACAACCTGTCCATAGTTGTATTTCCGACCCCTCTGGCTGGGTAATTAATGATCCGCCTTAATGCTTCATCGTCCCTTGGGTTTGCCGTAAGTCGAAAGTATGCAATCAAGTCTTTGATCTCTTTTCTTTGATAGAAACTCTGTCCCCCGTAGATCCTATATGGGATATTGATCTTCCTTAAGCTCTCCTCAAAAGATCTCGACTGTGCGTTGGTTCGATATAGAATGGCAAAGTCCCCGTACTCACATTGTGAGATTCCTCTTGTTTCAAAGATGTGGTCTGCGACAAATCTTCCTTCGTTGTTGTCGCTATTTGCCTTGTGAATCTTTATTTTTTCTCCTTCCGAGTTTGCCGTCCATACCTCTTTCTTTATTTGGTTTTTATTAATCGCAATCACAGAGTTCGCTGCATTGACAATCATCTTCGTGGACCTGTAGTTTTGCTCCAGTTTGTAAGTTGCCGTATCTGGATAGTCTTTTTTAAAGTTCAGGATATTCTGAATACTCGCTCCTCTAAACCCATAAATAGACTGTGCATCATCTCCTACCACACAGATGTTTTCATGTGCAGCAGCAAGCTGTTTGATAATTAGATATTGTGCATAATTGGTGTCCTGATACTCGTCTACTAAAATATATTGGAATCGATGCTGATACTTGTGAAGTAAGTCGGGGAAATCTCTCAGCAGGACATTCATTTTGTAGAGCAGGTCATCAAAGTCCATCGCGCCTGCTCGAAAGCATCGGTTCTCATACGCTTTAAAGACATCCGCGACTCTAGGTTTCCCAGCTTGTTTGTCTTCAGCTTGAATTTCGACATGGTTCACATAGTGTGCGGCATTAATCAGGTTGTTCTTCGCTCCTGAAATTCTATTTGCAACTGCTGCGACCTTATATACCTTATCGTCAAGACCCAATCCCTTAATAATATCTTTAATTAACGCTCTGCTGTCTTGGCTGTCATAGATCGTGAAGTTATGCGGATAATTAATCCGATCGCTTTCGATTCGAAGAATCCGAGCAAAGATGCTGTGGAATGTTCCCATCATCAAATGTCTTGCTTCATTGTCCCCGACAACCTTGCCTATCCTTTGTTTCATTTCTTTCGCAGCCTTATTTGTAAAGGTCAAGGCCAAAATCGAGAACGGATCGATTCCTTTGCTCATAAGGTTAGCAATTCGGTAGGTAAGCACTCTTGTCTTGCCACTTCCCGCACCAGCTATTACCATCATCGGCCCTCGTAAGTGCTCAGCAGCTGCTTTTTGGGGCTCATTCAAATCGTTTAGAAATTCCACAGTGCGAAGTTAAGTATTGTCCTATTCAGGAGGAAGTGAAGTGCCCTTTATCATTTTCACGTAAAAACTGCTTCGATGTTGTTGGATTTAATAGAAAATGTTATACTTTTGCGTCCCCATTAAAAATTGGGAAAGTCTTTTTTATGCACATTTGATAACGCTAACCGCGACGATGCCTACAATACAGCAGCTAATACGCAAGGGCCGGTACACTAAGCCGGTAACAAGTAAGTCCGCAGCCTTGGACTCATGTCCGCAACGTCGTGGCGTTTGTGTTCGTGTTTATACAACAACACCGAAGAAGCCTAACTCAGCAATGAGAAAAGTTGCTCGTGTGCGCTTAACTAACGGAAACGAAGTGAACGCATATATAGGTGGTGAAGGACACAATCTACAAGAACATAGCATTGTGTTGGTTCGTGGAGGACGTGTGAAAGATTTACCAGGTGTACGTTACCACATTGTGCGTGGTGCACTCGATACAGCTGGTGTTGATGGACGTACTCAGAGTCGTTCTAAGTATGGAGCAAAAAGACCTAAGAAGAAGTAACAAACTGAACTATGAGAAGGAAAGTAGCCAAAAAGCACCGCGTCCTCCCGGATCCAAAATTCGGAGATGTTCAAGTAACTGTTTTCGTCAACAGTTTAATGAAGGACGGAAAGAAGAGTACCGCGTTTAAGATATTTTATAGCGCGATTGATCAAGTAGCTGAAAAGTCTGGTGAAGACAGTATAGAGCTTTTTAAGAAAGCACTAGAAAACGTAACTCCTGGAGTAGAGGTAAGAAGCCGACGTGTCGGTGGAGCCACTTTCCAAATACCTACCCCTATACGTGATGGTCGTAAGAACAGTCTTGCGATGAACTGGCTTATAAGTTTTGCGCGTAAACGCAACGAAAAGTCTATGGCTCATCGTTTGGCAGCAGAGATTATTGCAGCAGCTAAAGAAGAGGGAGCTACTTTCAAAAAGAAAGAAGACACCCACCGTATGGCTGAGGCAAACAAAGCATTTGCTCACTTCCGTTTCTAATTATTATGGCAAAGAGAGACCTCAACCTAACAAGGAACATCGGCATTATGGCCCACGTAGATGCCGGTAAAACGACATGTACGGAGCGTATCCTGTATTACACTGGAATTTCACATAAGATTGGTGAGGTTCACGACGGTGCAGCTACAATGGATTGGATGGAGCAAGAGCAAGAGCGTGGAATTACAATTACGTCAGCTGCAACGACATGCTTTTGGGAATTTAATAACCTTGAGCATAGAATAAATATTATTGACACTCCTGGTCACGTTGATTTCACTGTTGAGGTTGAACGTTCATTAAGGGTATTGGACGGAGCTGTTGGTCTTTTTTGTGCAGTTTCAGGAGTGGAGCCGCAATCAGAGACAAACTGGTCTTTGGCTGACAAATACAATGTTCCACGTATCGGATTCGTCAACAAGATGGACCGTTCTGGAGCTGACTTCTTTAATGTAGTCAATATGATTCGTGAGATGCTTGGCGCAAATCCAGTACCTCTTCAAGTTCCTATTGGCGCAGAAGAAACTTTTCGTGGTGTTGTTGACTTGGTTCAAAACAAAGCTTTTGTTTGGAACGAGGAAGACCTTGGAATGACTTGGGAGGAGATCGCTATTCCTGAAGATCTTCTTGAGACTGTTGCTGAATGGCGTGAAAAACTGATCGAATCAGTAGCTGAGCAGGACGATACGCTTATGGAAAAATACTTTGAGGATCCAAACAGCTTAACACAAGAAGAAATTCACGCTGCGATTCGTAAAGCAACCATTTCAATGGACATTACCCCTATCATGTGTGGGTCTGCTTTTAAAAATAAGGGAGTACAAACGATGCTTGACGGAGTGATGAGATACCTTCCATCACCTTATGATGTCGGGTCTATCATAGGTCATGATCCAGAGGATGAGGATATTGTGGTGAAGCGTTTGCCGGATCCAGAAGAGCCGTTTGCAGGTTTGGCATTCAAAATTGCAACGGATCCTTTCGTAGGTCGTTTGTGTTTTGTTCGTGCCTACTCTGGTACACTTCCTGCGGGATCTTACGTTATGAACACTCGTTCTAGTAAGAAGGAGCGTATTTCACGTATTTTCCAAATGCACTCAAACAAACAGAATCCGATTGATAAATTAGAGGCTGGTGATATTGGTGCGGTAGTTGGTTTTAAGGATATCCGTACGGGTGATACTTTATGTGCACAAGAGGCACCTATTGTACTCGAGTCGATGTCATTCCCTGAACCAGTGATTGGAATTTCAATTGAACCTAAGTCGCAAGTTGATATTGATAAATTATCAAATGGTCTTGCAAAACTATCTGAAGAGGATCCTACGTTTACTGTAAAGAGTGACGATGAAAGCGGCCAAACAATTATATCTGGTATGGGTGAGCTTCATCTTGAGGTTCTCATTGATCGTCTTCGTCGTGAATTCCACGTAGAGTGTAATGAGGGTCAGCCCCGTGTTGCATATAAAGAAGCAATCTTTTCGGATATTCAGCACCGCGAGGTTTACAAGAAACAATCTGGTGGTCGTGGTAAATTCGCTGACATTAGTGTGATCGTTGGACCTGCTACCGATCCTTCGAAAGATGGATTAGAATTTATAAATTCTGTCAAGGGAGGAAACGTACCTAGAGAATTTATTCCAGCAGTAGAGAAAGGTTTTAAAACGGCCATGGTAAATGGTGTTTTGGCTGGTTTCCCTATGGATAGTTTAAGAGTCGAGTTGTTGGACGGAAGTTTCCACCCTGTTGACTCAGATGCAATTTCGTTTGAGCAAGCGGCTAAGTTTGCTTACCGAAATGCGATCAAACAATGTACTCCAAAGATTCTTGAGCCTATGATGTCTCTTGAGGTTGTTACACCTGAAGAAAACATGGGTGATTGTATTGGTGACCTGAACAAACGTCGTGCGATTATAGAAGGTACTGATGAACGTTCTGGTAAGACTGTGATTAACGCAAAAGTCCCTCTCTCAGAGATGTTTGGATACGTTACAGACCTTCGAACTTTAACTTCAGGTCGTGCTACATCTAGTATGTCTTTCAGCAATTATGCTGAGGCACCTAGAAATATTCAAGATAGAGTTATAGAAGAAGCCCAAGGTTAATATAGAGGAAACGTCATGACACAAAAAATTCGCATAAAACTTAAGTCATTCGACCACAATTTGGTTGACAAATCGGCTGAGAAAATAGTTAAAACTGTAAAATCTACAGGTGCTGTAATTAGCGGACCCATTCCCCTACCTACACACAAAAGAATATTTACTGTTTTACGATCGCCTCACGTAAATAAAAAGGCCCGTGAACAGTTTGAACTTAGCAATTACAAACGTCTTATCGACATATACAGTTCTTCATCTAAGACAGTAGATGCACTCATGCGTTTGGAGTTGCCAAGTGGAGTAGAAGTTGAAATTAAAGTCTGACAATAGACTCATTGTCTATTTAAAAAACAAACGAAAATGCTTGGATTAATAGGGAAAAAAGTAGGAATGACCAGCATCTACGGTGCCTCT
>JAQCID010000039.1 GCA_027618855.1 Bacteroidota bacterium
TTTTGCACTAAGAAATCCTTCTAGAGCACGACCTGAGTCTGCTTTTGAGATGCCGGCACTTGAAGCCATTGCATCAACCAATTCTGCTTTGTTCATGAGAATGATGTTTTTAAGGTTTAACAATATAATTACTAATCGTTGCAATGTATGACTACAAACTCAACGGTGTCAAGGGGTAGAGGCCATTTATATGCAATTTGTGAACAAACTCCACTGTTTTGTGAATAAAGTTGAGTGAAATCGGCTGTTTCCACCCTTTTTCAAGCCTTTTTCCGTGGTCTTATGGCCCAAATCGCTAGTGCAGAAGCAGAAATGACCATCGCAAAAGGGCCATTTATGCCAAAAAAGGGATTATTTATCTCTAAAATAAAGTGTTGACCTGCAGAAACCAGTGTCGCAACGATGCCAAGCGACACATTTAAGATGTTTAGAAAGTCCGAATCAAAATCGGGAATCCGTTCTGTTTTCATCGAAATAAAGACAATTAAATGAGCGAGTCCCGCTCCAGCCCATCCGACAGCTTCTGGGGTGTGATACAATTGATAGATTGAAAGTAGGAAGCAAGCAATTGTCAGTGTTGTTAAATTTTTTCTTCTTGTAGCCATAATACGAATGTACATTCGCGGCCATGAATTTCATTTACCACCCAGAGATACGTTTTGTAGATATTGATTCTTATGGGATCGTCCACAATGCAAATTTCCTGATTTATTTTGAGCAAAGTAGAATCGCACTGTTCAATAAGATTTCGGAGAAATGGAATTGGTCTGAGCACGGAGTGTTGGTCGCTCGGCAGGAAATAGATTACAAGCACCCTGTGAAATTGGGAGATGATCTTGAGATTACAACTTGGGTCGAAAAGATGGGGGAGAAGAGCATCACGTGTGCTTACAAGGCTCACATCACGAAAGGTGGCAAAAAAATCCTATGTACAGAGTCGCGTACAGTGATTGTTTGTTTCAATCACAAAACGGGTGCCACTTGCGCAATTCCTGATTATTGGAGAGAAGCCATCGAGAAGTTGAACTGAGCGACAACTGAGTGACTCTATTTGGATGGCGATATGATCTAGGATACGACCCCGTCTTTCATTCCCGACACCTCTCAGCGCTTTAGCATACATAAATATATTAACTATGTAGCGTTCAAAAAAAGTTATTCATTTATAGGGAAGCAGGTATATATTTGTGCAGTTATATCGTCTACTTAAAATCAAAATAAAATATGAAGCATTTGCTATTTGTTGCTTGTTTAATCTGTTCATTGGGTGTCCAAGCACAGTTAACTGGCATTTCTGTGGAGACCTACATGGTCCACGATGGTATTGCAATTTCTGAACTGTCAGGATTTACAACATACCATGTTTACGCGAACACCACGAATTCGGAAGATTTTGTTTCAGCAGTATTCGGAGACTCTGACAATGCGATCGCATTCTCTTCAGCGGGAACTGTTTTCCAGTCTGCACCCAGTTATAACTATGGTAGCGAGCCTAATCCAGCACTATTTGCAGTGATCCCTACGCTCGAGTACGACAGTTGGATGTCTATAGGCATGATGTCCTCTGATGATGAAGGATCTATAAGCAATATAGGGATGTCTGCTGCGATGGCTGAGTTTACATCTACAGGCAATTTCTACATAGACGACCCGATCGGAGGGTCATGGTTCTTCCCTGGTTTCCCTTGTGGACTGACTCCAATTGTTGACTGTGCGAACCAGTATGCTGCTTTCGGTGGTGCTGACAACAAGGTTCTTCTGGCACAAATCACAACGAATGATTCCTTCACAGGTGTCTTTAACGTACAAATCTTCGTGAATGGCTTACAGGGAAATACAAATAACTACAACGGTGTCGCTTTTAGTTCAGACATGAATGACACGTTTGGATGTACCGACTCTAACGCTTCGAACTACGACGCAACAGCATCTGTTGACGACCTTTCCTGTGTGTTTCCTTGTTCACTAGCTCTGGTAGTAGAGTCAGTATCCTCTCCAACTTGTTATGGTGACAATGACGGTTCTTTAAATATTACATCTACAGGTGCTCAAGGTTCAGACGATTACTACTTCGGTATTGACGATGTGACACATTCGAACTTCGGAATCTTTAACGGCCTCATTGCTGGTGATTATTTCGTGAACATTGTTGATGGTGCAGGTTGTGAAGCTTCTGCAACGGTAACAGTGCCTGCCACTGATGCTGTTTCGTTGTCTGCAACGCTTACATCACCGATTTCATGTAACAACATGAATGACGCTGTGATTACTGTTTCCAATGCAATGGGTGGAGATGGCAATCTTGAATTTTATCTACAGAGCGCACCTGAAACATCTACAACGGAGATGACTTTCTCTGGATTAAGTGCTGGAACATATACTGTTATAGCTACAGATGGCAACGGGTGTACTGGGAATTCTGTCGCTACATTGGTACTTAACCCCACTGCAATACAAGTATTTGTTTCGAACAGCAGTCCAGCTTCATGTTTTAATGTGACTGACGGACAGATTGTCGTGAGTGGTTTTGGTGGAGCTGTGCCTGCTTCTATTTCTTTTTCTGTAAACGGTGAAAGTGGATTGTCAAGTCCTCTTTTGGTTCCTGGTGGAACGTTTACAGTTATAGGAACAGACATTAATGGTTGTTCTGGATCATCTCAAGCAGTAGTCATCGGACCTAATGCAATTGAGGTTAATGCGATGGCTACTGCTGTTGCTTGCACAGACGATTCAAACGGGATTGTTTCATGGGCTCCAGTTGGTGGAGCGGGTGGCTTTACTGTGACAGTGTCAGATTCAACTCTTACCGGATCCTCGTATGAAGGATTAAATGTAGGTCTCTACACGGTGATTGTGTTGGATGTAAACGGATGTACAACTAGCGAAGAGGTTGAGGTCATGAATGCGGTGCCTGTTGTGGCAACTGCGACTTCTACATCAGTTACATGTAACGGATCAGAAGATGGTGTTGTTTCAATTGACGCAACTGGAGGTACAGGTGCTTTTCAATTCAGTGACAATGGAAACAATTTTGTTGCTACGAATGAATTTGATGATTTGGGAGCGGATGATTATACTTTCTATGCGCAAGATGAAAATGGATGTATTGCTGAAGCGGATGTTGAGGTGATGTCACCTGATCCAATTGTCATCGGTGGCTTCCCTTCTGAAGGTGAAGATACGGGCAACGCAGTGATTGACATCAGTGTGACTGGTGGTACACCTAACTACTCTTATGAGTGGATTGGTCCTGGAGTGAATGGAACGACAACTGCTGACCTAGAAGGTCTTAGTTCTGGAACCTACACCGTTGAAGTTACAGACTCTGCTGGTTGTTCAGCAGTTGCAACATTTAACGTTGTCACTGGCATCTATGAATTGGCTGACGGTGTTGAGGCTCAAATCTTCCCTAACCCAAGTACTGGTTTATTCCAAGTTCAGTGGGAGGGTTGGACTGGTGGAGATGTAGCGTTCTCAGTTATTGACGCTCGTGGACGTCAAGTTACACAAGGCGTTTGGGCAGGAGCAGGAGCGTCATTCTTGACAACTCTCGATCTTAGTGGTGTTGAGAATGGATTGTACCGTTTAAACGTAGTGTCTAACGGAATACCTACATCTATTCAGCTCTTGAAGGCAAACTAGTCCCTTTTTAGATACGATATTGATAGGGAGGCCGAAAGGTCTCCCTATTTTTGTATATAATAATGATAAGCCACCTTTGTTTCTTTTCAACGTCTTCTATATAACCCATTGTTGAATTTCCGTCATTTTGTGAGTCGCATTCTGGTTCTAACGAAATACATTGCATCAAATCATATTCCCAATGTCAATGAGATTATTTAAACATTTACTTCTTTCTGTGTGCTTTTTCTTTGGGTCAATCACATTTGGATTGAGTCAGTACACCTTAACGGTTGAATCCTCAGTTCCTGCTGTGGCACCTGGTACTGTTTATCGTTTTTATGTAGACATGGTAGACCCCACAGACCGTATGAGTGCTGTGTTTGGCAACAATGTTGACACACTCACCTTGTCCGCTCCTGATGGCGTTTTCAATACATCTTATAATGGGAGTTGGAATGCCTCCGGGATCAATGCTGCGTTTCTTGCGTTGTTTCCGATCATCGCAGACGATACGTATGCCACCATCGGATTGGAGGGTCCCGCTTCCGAATCGGGGATTCCAAATGCTTCTGACCCTTCTCTTGTTGATGATGGCGCGCAACCTTTTGCACCTTTTTTCACAACCGATGGAGCGACTTTGCTTGAAGTAAATACGTTAATAGGTGCGTCTTATTATGTTCTAAATACGGCTGAAAATGGTCTGCCAGATGCCAATCTAAGGGTGTTAATTATGCAGGTTACAACGACAGGAGCGATCTCTGGAACACTTAATTACCAAGTTTTCCCTCTGGGTGTTGGAGAAAATCAAATCCAAATCTCAGTCGATTTCGATGGGGTTGGTACATTTGCAGGTGAGGTCGGAGGTTGTCTGGTTCCCATAGCATGTAATTACAACCCATCCGCTACTTTTAGTGATGGAAGTTGTGACTTTATCTCATGTTTGGCCATCGGGTGTACGGATCCAATGGCATGTAACTACGACCCCCTGGCTATATATTTAGATGCTTCTTGTATTTATTTTAATCCACCTTTTGATTGTGATGGTTTATGCATCAACGATGCTGACAGTGATGGCATATGTGATGAATTAGAAATTTATGGCTGTACTGATTCGAATGCGAGCAATTACAACCCTGCAGCCACAGAGGACAATGGGTTATGCCAAACAGGCCTCTGCACACCTGATACTGACATGCCTTTCTTTGCATACTTTCCAGACAGTACTTTTCTTTCGTGTGATGAATTAATGCCTGCTCCGGAAGAAAACATGCCAGTTGCGGGAGATTTCTGTACTGCGACAGTCGATATCGTCATCACTTCTTCTGATGGTGGATTTGAATACCCCTTCGGCTGTCTGCAGAGTTATTTGTGTCCCAGAACATTTACTGCGACCGATGAGGCAGGGAATTCTATTTCAGAGATTCAATGGTTCACGGTATTAGATACAGAGCCTCCAGTTATAGCGTACCCTTCTGTGACGAATTTGTCTGTCGATCAATCATCAGGAGAAACAATCCCAGTTGCGGAAGCATTTGTGATCGATGCGTGCGACAATTCTGCAGATTGGTCATATGAAGATCTCGTTATTTCAGATGAAATAGGCCTCCAAATTGTTGAGCGCACGTATACAGCGTTCGATGGATGTGGAAATACTTCAGAATTTGTCCAAACGATTTCCATCTTAACTTCCAACTTGGGTTGCATGGATGTGTTTGCTTGCAATTATGATGCCTCTGCCGAGACAGACGATGGTTTTTGTATTTACCCAAACTTAGGTGAAGATTGTAATGGAGAGTGTCTGGCTGATGCGGATGACGATGGGGTATGTGATGCTTCTGAAGTAGATGGTTGTGTCGATGATACCGCATGTAATTATGATGCGCTGGCCACAGAAGATGATGGTTCTTGTGAATTTTGCTCATGTACAGATGGAGGGACTGAAGGATACGGACTCGCAGTTGATGTTGTGATAGCACATACAGATGGTGTTCTGGCTGGCCACACAACCTACAGACTGTATATAACCACACCCCATACGGATGATTTCTTGTCTGCTGTATCCGGGGATGATTTGAATCCATTGAATATTACGTCTACGACGAGTTTCTTTCAGAGTGCTGTTGGTTCAGTGCTTGGTTCAAACATGAACCCATTGCTTTATTCGTCCTTCCCAGAGTTGGAGTATGATAGCTGGGTCACAATCGGACTTGACGTAGGAGCTGGGCCAAATGAGTCCAACCCACAATATATAGAAAGCACAAACTTTTCTTGGGTCTCACAGTTCGAAGCCGGAGGAAATCTGGACATTGATGATTCTGTGGGTGGCGCTTGGTTTGTCCTAGATGTTCAAGGAACAGACAATGCTTATCCAGATGTGAATCAGAGGATCTTAATCGCCCAACTCACGACGGATGGCAATGTAGCGGGAACGGTAAACGTACAATTTTTTAATCACGGAGATCAAAATGACCTTTCTCGTGTAACGTTATCTTTTGAAGGTTTAACGGGCACGGAAGCGCTCACATGTGGATGTACAGATGTCCTTGCGTGTAATTATTCAGCGGATTATGATTTCGATAATGGCTCTTGTGAATATGCTGATCCTGGGTATGATTGTTTGGGTGTTTGTTTAGATGATGATGATGGCGATGGGGTGTGTAATCCTTTCGAACTCTATGGATGTACAGACTCAGAAGCGTGTAACTTCGCACCTTTTTATACTGAGGAGGATGGCAGTTGTTTTTATGGGTTTGAGTTTTATGACTGTGCTGGTGAGTGTCTGAATGATTCTGATGGGGATGACGTTTGTGATGAGTTTGAAATAGAAGGTTGTACAGACCCACTGGCCTGTAATTTCAACCCTGAAGCCACTGAAGATAATGGTTTTTGTGGTGGCGATCAGGAAAACGACTTCTGCGCTGGTGCCTTTGAGATTCAATGCGGCAGTTCTATAATTGCAAACAACGAAGAATGTGTTGCGGTTGATGGTGTCCCAAGTTGTGCCACGAGTCCTGTTCCGGATCCTTCAGGTGGGCTTTGGTTTTCATTTGAAGGAACAGGTGATCTGATTACATTAACGACTTGTTCTGAACTCACAACTTTTGACACCTATATAAGTGTCTATGAAGGCGGTTGCGGTGCACTTACATGTGTTGCTGGCAATGATGACCAAAGTGAGCCTTTCTACGATGATTTATGCATTGAAATCGCCTTTGCTTCCACCTTGGAATTTATTTCTGAATTGGGCGTAAATTATTTGGTGATGGTCTGTGGTGCTTTTGCTGAAACAGGCACATTTGAACTTATTATGGATTGTGTTATTCCGGGATGTACTGAACCATCTGCGTGTAATTTCGATGTCGCAGCAAATGTAGATGACGAAACTTGTGAGTACTCAAGCTGTGCTGGATGTACTGATGCTTTTGCGTGTAATTACGATTCTCTTGCGAGCATTGATGATGCATCATGTGAATATGAGACGTGTGCGGGATGTATGGATGCCGCAGCGTGTAATTTTGATTCAGAGGCTACAATACCGAATGAGATGTGTGCATACCCTGACATGTTTTATGACTGTTTCAACAACTGTGTAAATGACACTGATTCGGATGGAGTATGTGATGAGTTTGAGGTCTACGGATGTATGGATTCATCTGCGTCGAACTACGATATTTTTGCGACTGAAAACGACGGGAGTTGTGTGTTTTGCGACCTTCAGGTTTCACTTGTTGAGTTAGAAGCGATAGTCTGTCACGGTGATTCCTCTGCTACACTTGAGATCTTGACGGAGAATGCGAACAACATTATTCTGTTCTATGAAGTGAACGGTGAGAGTGTAGATGGCCCTGTTGTTTCGGGATTGCCTGTTGGAAATTATACCATTACTGTCTTTGATGGTCCGACATGTCAAGCGATATCAAACATTGTAATCTCTGAACCTGACGCAGTTGTCCTGTCTTGGGATGTCACAGATGCTTCTTGTTTCGGGTATGATGATGGTGAGGTCTCGCTAACTTTCTCTGTTGGAAACACAGAAAATGCGACTTATAATTTCAACGATTTAGAAACCAATCTTGGCCAGTATCTGGATGTTTCTCCAGGGGACTATGTCGCATTTGGGGTGGATGGCAATGGCTGCATCTCGGATGATGTATCTGTTCAAGTCACAAGTCCTGACGAATTGATCCTTGAGGCCGTGGTTTCAGATGTTCTGTGTCATGGTGGAAATAGTGGTGAAGCTGAGTTGAATGGTCTAGGCGGGGAAGGTGAGTATAGCTATGCTTTCAATGGAAGTGAATTCTCTGTGAATTCTGTATATACAGATCTCACAGTGGGAGATTACGATGCTTCTCTCATGGATTCAAATGGATGTTCGTTTGACATGGTGGTGTCTGTTTCCGAGCCTGAAGCACTCTCAATTATTCTTGAAAGTGTTGAAAACAGTACGGCAGATTTGAATAACGGAAACATTGATATTTCCGTTGTTGGCGGTGTGCCAGATTTCTTTTTTGTTTGGGTGAATGAAAATGGAGATTTTATTGGTGATACGGAAGATTTGTCTGATATCCCTGGTGGCGTGTACACTGTGACGGTCACTGATGAAAATGGATGTGTTGCTTCTTATCCTGGGATTGAAGTTGACGAAGTTGTCGGTGTTTTTGAGCTAGAGTTGATGTCTTTTTCAATGTTGCCAAATCCGGCACATGAACATGTTGTTATTCAGCTTGACAATGTCACCCAAGGTGCGATCCTTCTTATCAATGACATGAGTGGCAGAGTCGT
>JAQCID010000040.1 GCA_027618855.1 Bacteroidota bacterium
TTCTACCCTTGACGATGACGGCAACCCTACAATGGATATTTACGTCAGCATCAAAGATGAAAACGGCCATTGGTCACATGCGGAGAAACTTCCGTACCCCATCTCTACGAGCGCCCAGGAGAAGGCCCCGTTTATACATCCCGATGGCAAGACATTGTATTTTTCCAGCACGAGGCTCCCGAGCGGGGGTGGATATGATCTGTGGGTTTCGAGAAGAGACTCCATGAATGTTTGGTCTGAACCTGTCAACCTAGGCATGCCTGTAAATACGACCGGTGATGAGCACGGACTTGTCGTCTCCTCAAACGGAAATGAGGCCTTTTTTGCAAGCCGAAGAAATGGAACGAAAGGATTAGACATTCTGAGTTTCCCTTTGCCAAATGAACTCAAACCCGAAGCCGTAAAAGTCATACATGGAGTCGTGGACCCCACTCCCCCTTCAGATGACATCAGACTCACAATAGAGTATGTTCAAAGCAGACAGGTGGAGGAAATTGAACTCAATCTAGACGATGGGTCATTTGCGGCAGTGATCAACCTAGAAAGAAATGAGGATGTCATTCTGAACGTTACTGGTGTGGATTTGGAATTTGAAGCCACTGTCGTTCATGTTGCACAAGAGGACAATGAATACGGCGATCACAAAATCCAATCACAAGAACCTATTCCAGCAATTACAGTGCGTGCAAAAAAATCTAGCCAAATAGATGCGTTTGAGCTGAAAGATGTCCAGTTTGAGACCAACAAAAGTGAACTAACATACACCACGAAACTCATTCTATGGAAGTTTGCTGAATACATTCTTGCAAACCCGAAGTACACGATGCAAATTGAAGGTCATACAGATGATGTGGGATCAACTGAAGACAACTTAAAACTCAGTCAAGCAAGAGCTGAAGCTGTGAAAAAATTCTTTGAAGAATCAGGAATTGAACCCTCACGGTTACAAGCGAGTGGATTTGGAGAGGCTATCCCGAAAGATTCTAACAATACTGATCAAGGCCGAGCATCCAATCGACGGACAGAATTTATCGTGAAAATCAAACCTTAAGAGATTTCAAAAAAGCTTAAAATGTTGTGTCGAATATCCGAATCACACACATCGAGCCGTTGAGAACATCCAAAGCATGTCCACATAGACCCATACGTACGTTGTAAATTCGTTTGTATAGAGCTCTATCATTCCAACATGCCCCGCAAACTCAAAAACCCACGTCAAATATCTAGAATCCAACTCGTGCTTATGCTCAGTTGCGGATTCTTTTTGACACCGTCTTTAGAAATTAAATCACAGCTTACTCATGAGCTCGAGCCCAAAGAAAGGGTTTGGTCCAAAGCAAATGACGCATACGAAAAAGAACAGTACGCCCTTGCAATGAAGAGTTTCGGCGACTTCATGAAGTTTGAGGACGATGACAGGTCTGAACGCTATGTGAAAGCTGCTTACTTCGAAGCATTGTGCGGATTGAACCTGTACAACCGAGACGCTGAATATCGAATCGACGCCTTTGTTACAGCTTATCCTGAGAGCCCTTATGTGCAGAAGGCATTGTGGGAAATTGCGGATCATCATTACAAACGCAGACATTTCAAAAAGGCAGCAGCAGCTTTCAACGAAGTAGATTTAAGACGATTGCCAGAAGATCAGCAACGAGAATTGAGATTTAAAAGAGGACACAGCTTATTTGAGGAGGAGGATTTTGAAGCTGCCCGTTATGATTTATTCGAAGTCATGAAAGAAGAGGGTGCGTATCTGGCTCCTTCAACCTATTACTTCAGCCACATCTCATACATGAAAGGGAATCCACAGGTTGCACTTGAGGGCTTTGAAGCGATCTCTGCTCATCCAGACTTCATCGATGTTGTTCCGACTTACATCGCACAAACACTCCACGCAACTGAACAATTTTCAAGACTTAAAGAATACGGACCTCCCCTCCTTGACGAATCCGCGGGACTAGATAAGCAAGAAAGAACTGAAATAGCTCGGCTCGTAGGAGACGCATTTTACAAGGATCAAGATTTCGAGTCCGCTTCGCCATTCCTTGAACTGGCTTGGGAAGGGACACGTGGTCCAGATCGGAAAGCGGAGTTTGCCTATGAAGTGGGCTACACCCGATATCGCATCGGGGCCTGGAGTGACGCATTGGACATCCTGGCGATAACCGCTCGAGAAGACGACAAACTGGGACAAAACGCAACCTACCATATGGCGGATTGTTACATTCAACTCGATCAAAAAGGCAAAGCGAGAAGCGCATTCGGAAGGGCAGCATCTAAAGACTACGACATAGAGATCTTGGAGGATGCGTTATTCAGTTATGCAAAGCTCGCGTTCGAGCTCTCATACAATCCTTTTGATGATGCAATTGTGGCTTTTCAGAAATATCTGGATCAATACCCTACGTCTGTGCGACGTGACGAAGCATATCGATTTCTTTTAGATGTATATCTCACGAGCCGAGATTATGAGAGAGGTCTGAACGCATTGGACCAAATCCAAGACAAAGATCTTACGGTACGTGAATCGTATCAACTCCTTGCATATAACCGAGGGGTTGAACTATATCAAGGCGGCAAGTACAAGCAAGCTTTGGTGTATTTCAATAAAGTCCGGACGTATCCCATAGATGCTCAACTCGCAGCGGAGTCACATTACTGGGAAGGAGAATGTTATTTTTCTTTGCGAGACTATGTGAACGCTACGGGTTGTTATTCAAAGTTCTCTCGAGCTCCTGGGGGGTATTTAAGTTCATATTACCCTGCGGCCGATTACGCCAGAGGGTACGCTCTCTTTAAAAGAAAGAAATATTCCGATGCACTTTCTGCGTTCCGTTCATATCTGGAAGCTCATCCAGAGGATGCGCCCAAAAGAATACACGATGCGGAATTAAGAACTGCAGATTGTTTCTACGCAAAGAAAGAATTTGATCGAGCGGTGACCTACTACGACAGATGTCTGGACAGAACAACTGAGAACAAAGGGAACGTTGACTATATCCTTTACCAAAGGGCAATGTCGATGAGCTTGACTGAAGCAGCAGAATCCCTCACAGAACAAATAGAGGGCCTGGACAAACTACTCCAAGAATTCCCGAAGTCGCGATTCGTTGTAGATGCCCTTTATGAAAGTGCGCGAACCCAAATCGAGCGAGATGAACTTCAGGACGCGCGTCGTCGATTAGATGTTCTCCTGTCAGCACACCCACGCAATCCACGCACGAAGGAAGCGCTCGTCGACTTATGTCTGATTGGGATCAAACAAAACCGACCAGATGACGTTCTCGAAACGTGGGACAGAATTCGCACCACGTACGGGAATGACCCCATCGCAGCAGATGCGTACAACATTGTCGAACCACTCCTTATAGATCGTGGACTCCTTGACAATCTGCCTGCTGCCGTAGGCTTGTCGAGAGCCGTTTATTTGATGCGGCCGTGTCTTTGGCCTTAGAAGAAAAGTACACGCAAGCCCTCCCCAGATTGGAAGAATATTTAAGGCAATACGAGAATGGAAACCACCTCGATGAGGCACAGTACTACCTCGCTGCCTGCCTGAACAATGCGGGGGATAAAAATGGTGCGTTGTTGTCTTATGAAGCAGTCTTGGCTTTGCCTCCAGGCGACTTTACAGAAGCCGCTGCACTTGCTGCCGCGACGCTTGCATGGAATGAGGGAGATTATCCTCGCGCACTTACACACTACCGACTCTTGGCGGACATTTCTAGCATTCAGTCAAATAAGCTTGAGTCATCGATCGGTCAAATGCGTTGTTACTATCTCCTAGATCAACCCGTACAAGCTTTCACATTCGCTACAGATGTTTGCTCAGACCCAGGCACTCCTGAATCAATCAAGAGAACAGCATTAATTTGGCTTGGCAGAATTCACTTCGACGCCGAAGAATACGATGAGGCTTTAAACTGTTTCGAATCCACTGTGAAATTCGGTGGAAATGCCGGAGCTGAGTCACAATTTATGATTTCCAAAATCAAATACAACTTGGGGGATTACGAAAGTGCCGAATCAAACATCTTCACCCTCGTCAGTGATTTCTCCTCATATGATGAATGGAAGTTTAAGGGATTCCTACTTCTGGTGAGAACCTACATAGGCTTGAACGATCTTTTCCAAGCCCGAGCAACCGCAGAGAGTATCATGGAAAATGTTGCCGTTGAATGGGTTCAGGAAGCTTGCCGTGATTTAATGATGGATATAGAGTCGATGGAAGGCACCGAGCTTAATGGCACAGACTTCATTGAAACTGGAACACAAAACGAAGTAAACGATCAATAATGAATCATTTCTCAATCCCCTTTTTATCTCTTGTCGTTTTAAGTTCTGGCGTGTTTGCACAAGAAAATCCTGCAGAGGATATGAATACAGACTCTCTGAAGATGGATGTAACATTTGTCGGCGAGAGAGAGATGGTCGTCAAGGACGCTTTGAAATTACAAAGCTGGCCTGAACTTCGTACACTCGAGAATAGCAAAAGAGACTTCGCGTATCGCTTGCTTGCCAAGCGCATGAACGTATCGCCTGCTTGGTCCATGATAGAGCCTGTAAGACTTCGCGTAGATGCACCTCTTTCACGACTTTACAGAGGATATGCACGTGCTGGATATGGCTTAAACAAAACGCCCCTCATTGACATCAGCTTTACTGATTTAAGATCACGTGAAGGAACTTGGGGGTTTAATGGCTCGCATTTCGCAACAGATGCTCCACTGGGCTTGGTTGACGAACGATTTAAAGACAGCAAAGCGGACGTTTGGATAAGTCGGTTTGTCGGCAATGAACGCGTAGACTTTTCAGCTGATTTGTCGAGAAAAAATATCGTTTTTTATGGCAATGCAGAAAATGAATCAATAGTCCCTCTGAATGATCTTGGAACACATGAGCGTTATATCACCGTGGGTGCTGATGTAGCCTTTAAGAGCCACCATCGGGACAGCACTGATCTAAATCACGAAATCGACATTAGATGGTTTCAAATGCGTGACCTACAGTCTACTGTAGAAAACAACTACGAAGGTTCCTTTGAAGCAGGCAAATTCGTGGGCAAAGAACATTTCTCTCTATCGGGCTATATGAACATCGATCGTTTGGTGATCGGGACAAACAATCCAGATACAGTGAAAACAGATGCTGCAATTGTAAGCATCACACCTATGGTGACTAGTTTCAGGGGGCCTCTTACAGTACGTGTGGGCGCAGGGTTATGGATCGATGCCGACAAGCAAAGTCGCAATGGTGAGGGGTCAAGGTTTCATTTCTACCCCAAAGTTGAAGCCTCGTTGCGTGTCTTACGTGATGTTTTTGTCCCCTACATCAGTCTGGATGGGAGACTCGACCAAAACCGTCTTGAGACTGTAGTCCGTGACAACCCGTTCTACTACTCAACTCTGGATTCCGAATTTCGCACCACGAGCATCTCAAGAGAAATAGAAGTCGGGATGCGGGGTACAATCACCGAAGCCTTAAGTTTTCAAGTCTTCGGCGCATCCACTCATTATGAAGACTACATGTACTTTGTCAACGATACGTTGCTTGACGCTGGGACTCGATTTTCATCCTTCTACGACACGCTTACGGTCACGAAGGTTGGCGGTCACTTAACTTTAGATTTAATCGACAACTTAGAACTCCGTTTGGCTGGAACTTTATTTAAGTACGATGCAAATGGACTTGAACATGCGTGGAATCTTCCTTCGGCAAAATGGAGTGTGGAAGCGAGTTATGGATTCCTTGAGAAATTCAAAGTTGATTGCGCTCTTGAAATCATAGGCTCGCGCTCTGCGTTAACCCAGGTTTCACCTACCGCTGATGCAGAACCTGTCATGCAAGATGGTGAGATATACTCATACGCAGTGAAACTGCCATCATACATCGATGCAAACATCGGAATCGAATACAGATACAACAGCAGAACTGCGGTATGGCTTCGTTGCAGTAACGTAACCAATTCAAGCTACAGAAATTGGGTGGGTTACCCCGTTCAAAGATTCCAGGCACTTTTCGGAGCGAGTTACGCATTCTAAATTTGTCTGTTTCATGGGGCAATCTATGACCCAAACAATTGCGATTTTCTTCTAAAAAATTGCGGCATGTGTATAACCTCAACTTTACGTGTAAAAATGACTGTTTTCAGTGGTCAATTATTGCCTCTGTTCGTGTAAAATTTTGTATTTTTAATGTCTAGAAATAAGATAAGGATTATGTCAGAAGACAACAAAAAGAAAGATTCGGAAAGTGAGTATGGCGCAGGCCAGATTCTTGCGCTAGAGGGGATGGAACACGTACGTATGCGTCCATCTATGTATATCGGTGACGTGAACGTCAGAGGACTCCATCATTTGGTCTATGAAGTCGTCGACAACTCCATTGACGAAGCATTGGCTGGTCACTGTGACAAAATCGATGTCTGGATCACAAAAGAAAACGGAATTAAAGTGTATGACAATGGACGTGGAATCCCTGTTGGGATGCATGAGAAGGAAGGAGTCTCTGCCCTGCAAGTTGTCATGACAAAGATTGGTGCTGGTGGAAAGTTCGACAAAGACTCTTATAAAGTCTCTGGAGGTCTTCACGGTGTCGGCGTTTCTTGTGTCAACGCACTTTCATCTCATCTTAGAGCTGAAGTACACCGAGACAACAAAGCATACGAACAGGAATACAAAAAAGGTGAGGTACAATATCCTGTCCGCGAATGTGGTACTTCAACCCATACCGGAACAATCATTGAATTCATTCCTGACGCAGACATTTTCGAAGTTGTTGAATACAACTACGAGACAATTGCTGACAGAATGCGAGAGCTTAGTTTCCTGAATCAAGGTATTGTGATCACACTTACTGACGAGCGCGTTCTTGCTGAACCGACTGGAGGTAAAGAAGAAATAGAAGGTGTCTTTAAAACGGAAACTTTCTTCTCTGAAAATGGATTAAGAGATTTCGTTGAATACCTTGACAGCACGAGAGAAAGTTTGATCTCTGACGTCATTCATATGAGTGGCGAGAGGGCAGGCGTACCTGTAGAAGTTGCGCTGACTTACAACACTTCGTACTCGGAAAATTTATTTTCATACGTAAACAATATCAATACCCACGAAGGAGGTACACACCTCACTGGTTTCCGTAGAGGTCTGACAAATACTTTAAAGAAATATGCTGACAGTTCCGGCATGTTAAACAAGTTGAAGTTTGATATCAGTGGAGATGATTTTCGCGAGGGATTGACTGCTGTTATTTCTGTTAAAGTTGCTGAACCGCAATTTCAAGGCCAAACAAAAACAAAACTCGGCAACGCAGAGATTAGCGCGCCTGTTTCTCAATCAGTAAGTGAGATGCTCGAGGCGTATTTAGAGGAGCATCCGAATGATGCGCGCATTATTGTACAAAAGGTCATTCTAGCTGCTCAAGCACGTCATGCTGCGCGAAAAGCCCGTGAATTGGTTCAGAGAAAGACCGTCATGAGTGGCTCCGGACTTCTAGGAAAGCTTGCAGATTGTTCTGAAAAAGATCCTTCTCTTTGTGAAATATTCCTCGTCGAGGGAGATTCTGCGGGAGGTACCGCAAAGCAAGGTCGAAATAGACATTTCCAAGCCATTATGCCACTGAGGGGTAAAATCCTTAATGTCGAAAAGGCGATGCCTCACAAAGTCTTTGAAAACGAAGAAATCAAAAACATCTACACTGCCTTGGGTGTCCGTTTTGGCACAGAGGAGGATGAAAGAGCGCTGAATCTTGAGAAACTACGTTACCACAAAGTAGTCATCATGTGTGACGCCGATGTAGATGGAAGTCACATTGAAACGCTCATTCTCACATTCTTCTTCCGCCACATGAAAGCGCTCATTGAGAATGGATATGTATATATCGCGACTCCTCCACTTTACTTGGTTAAAAAGGGTGGAAAGCAAAAGTATGCCTGGACAGATGCTGAACGCGATGAATTTATCGCTGAATTACGTGGCAATTCTGACTCAGATGGTGGCATCGGAATTCAACGCTATAAAGGTCTTGGAGAGATGAATGCTGAGCAGCTTTGGTCTACAACGATGAACCCTGAGCAAAGAACATTGCGTCAGGTGACGATCAACAATGCAGCTGCAGCAGACCATGTATTCTCTATGTTGATGGGTGACGAGGTTCCTCCACGTCGTGCATTTATTGAAGAAAATGCGAAATATGCAAATATTGACGCTTAACTCTTAGTGAATGATGAGCAATGGGCCGGGTACAGTTTGGATTACTGGGGCAAGTAGCGGCATCGGTCGAGCGTGCGCAGAAATTTATGCAGGAAAGGGAGCAAAGGTGATTTTATCCTCTAGAAGAGAGGATGCATTAAGAAAGGTCGCAAAAGAAATTTCCGAGAAACTAGATTTAA
>JAQCID010000041.1 GCA_027618855.1 Bacteroidota bacterium
GCGACAACACCTATGATCGGTCCGGATTCATCACATAGCGCAATGTTTATCGCAAACCCAGTTCTGTTACTTACAAACGATTCAGTCCCGTCCAGTGGGTCAATTAAGAAATAATGTTTCCATTTTTTTCGCTCTTCGAATGGGGGTATTTCAGATTCTTCACTGATGATGGGAATACCTAAAGGTTTTAAGATGTCAGATATTATTTTTTCAGAAGCATAATCGGCATTCGAAACCACAGATCCGTCTTCTTTTGATTTGATATTCAACGCTTCATCGGATGTGTTTAAAGCGGCAAGCAGAACGTGGGATCCCGCACTTGCTGCCTGAAGGCAATTTTCGATGATTTTATTGAAAAATTTATGAGACAACATCGCGGGTAAGTTAGTTATATTTGCCTCGATGCAGGGGTGCTGAAATGCTGAGAATATACCCTTCGAACCTGACCGAGTAATATCGGAAAGGAAGATGTCAAGTGTGTAGCACACCCGCGTCATGATTATTCATGTTTAATTTATACTGCTATGCGCAAGATTTTTATTGTTGGATTGTTTCTGTCTCCGCTTGTTTTTCAATCTCAAATAGATTCAATCAATGTTTTGAAACCAGCAGCGGTTTCTGCGGTGACTTCTGACGACAGGTCTCCTTTTGCATATACGAACTTAGATGCGGATGAATTAAACGCACGAGATGCGGGTCAGGATTTGCCGTTTTTATTGCGACTTACACCTTCTGTAGTCATTACCTCAGATGCCGGAAATGGAATTGGATATACTGGAATGAGGATTAGGGGTTCTGACGCGAGCAGAATCAATGTTACGATCAATGGCGTGCCTCTAAATGATGCGGAATCTCAGGGTGTTTACTGGGTTGATTTGCCAGATTTGGGAGCGAGTGTCTCGGGATTGCAAATCCAAAGGGGTGTAGGTACAAGTACTGTAGGACCAGGTGCCTTTGGAGGTTCTGTAGCCGTAAATACGCTTGGAGATATAGTAAAGCCACACGTGAAAGCTGTTTTAGGGATGGGAAGTTTTAATTCGTACCGCCAGAGTGTAAGTTGGAATACCGGGATGCTTGGAGATGGAATTTCTTTTGATGGAAGAGCGTCTCATATTTCATCGGATGGATACATTGACAGGGCTTCAAGTGAATTAAGTTCCCTTTACACTTCACTTGTTAAAAGATGGACCAGTGGGAAAATATCGCTCACTACCATGTTGGGTCACGAGAGAACATATCAAGCATGGTACGGTGTTCCACAAATTGTCACTGATGAAGATATATCGGATACAGAGATCCAAGATTGGGCTGCTGGGTCCTACGAATATGGATACGGCGATGACAATCAGAGGATTTCGGACTTAATAGAGAATCGAAGAACCCACAATTATTATAACTATGAAAATGAAGTGGACGATTACAACCAAAACCACTTCCAGCTACATCTTGAACAAAACATCGGCATTGCTGATTTGGGAGTTGCACTCTATACAACAACAGGAGCAGGCTACTACGAGCAGTTTAGAGCCGCAGATTCATTTTCAGATTACGGGCTTATCGCGCCAATGTATCCTGATTCGAGCGCGCCTGAGACGACAAATGTGATTCGGCGACGTTGGCTCGACAATCGTTTGTGGGGATCAATTGTCAACCTAACGATCCCACTTGAAGAGATGACAATCGTTGCTGGGGGAGCCTATTCAAGGTACAAGGGAGATCATTTTGGTGAAATAATTTGGATGGAACACGCATCGGATATTTTACCTGGAACGAACTATTACGACAACATTGGAGATAAAACGGATGTGAGTGCTTTTGTCAGAGTCAAGCACGATTTGGTGGGTGATTTTTTGAGGTTGCAGGCCGAGGCCCAAATCCGATCTGTTCTTTATACAGTTGAAGGCGTAGATGCAGATCTTCAGAATCTACAAATAAATGACAGCCGGTTGTTTTTTAATCCAAAGATCGGCGTTGACTATATTGTCTCATCCTCGAGCAGGGGGTATGCTTCAGTTGCGATTGCAAATCGAGAACCTGCGAGAAGTGACTATCTCGACAGACCATCTTGGGGTGGGGCAAGTATTCAACATGAACGATTAATTGATTTTGAAGTGGGGTACCGCTATGTGGCGAAAAGATGGGCTGCAGAAATCGGGCTGTATCACATGGATTATAAAGATCAATTAATAGCTACAGGAATGTTAAATGATGTGGGTAGTTCTGTCAGAGTTAACGTGCCTTCGAGTTTCAGGCAAGGCGTTGAGTTTCAGGCTGGCGTTGAGCTTCACTCAAGAGTTCGATGGGATGGAAATGTGACGGTTTCCCGAAATAAGATCAATTTGTTTGCTGAAACGCTTTACGATTACAATGAAAACTTTGAGTACGAGAACCTTGTAAATCATACAAATACAGACATCTCATTTTCTCCGGCGATCATCGCAGCGAGTGTGTTTGGATATGAGGTTTGGTCAAATGATGAAGTCAAGATAGCATTTGAGTTATCTACGAAATATGTCGGCAAACAATTTCTGGACAACACCTCAAACGACAGTCGGTCGTTGCCAGGTTATATCTTGAATGACTGCGTGCTTAGCGTGTCAAATAACTTTAAAAGAGGCGGTGATTTAAAGCTTTCGCTCTTCGCAAATAACATACTGGATCACATGTACAGTGCAAATGGATGGACATACAGTTATCTATACGGTGGCATGAATGCGATGACAACAGAAAATTATGTCTATCCCCAAGCAGGACGACATGGGTTTGTGAATTTAACAATGACTTTTTGACGAATATTTTGTACTTTAATCGAATGAAACACATCGTTCTCATATTGGTTATCATCTCCTCATTTGGTGGCGTAAAGGCTCAATTTACAATGCCCTTTGAAGAGTTAGTCCATGAGGGGACTTGGTTACAGTGGCCACATAATTTTACCTATGGATTTGGTGCTTCTGACTTTGAACCTGCCTGGATAGAAATGACTTCGGCATTAATTGGTGGGGAGAAAGTTCATATTGTGGCGTATGATGAAAGCCACATGTCTCACATTGAGGATCTGTTGATAGGCGCTTCAGTTTCTATGGCGCAGGTCAATATCATTGTTGCAGAAAACGATGATTTTTGGATCAGAGATAACGGACCTATTTTCGTCTATGATTCAGAATCCCAACTTACGGTTCTCGATTGGGGGTTTAATGGATGGGGAGGCAATACTCCTTCTGCACTCTGTGATGACATCCCCATTGCAGTTGCGGACTATTTGTCCATTCCTTTAATTGATTTAAATGAAATGGTCCTTGAGGGTGGCGCCTTTGAAGTAGATGGTCATGGAACGCTGATGGCGACGAGATCTTCTGTTACAGGAGCAGATAGAAATCCGGGTTGGACTGAATCGCAGATTGAGGGTTATATGGAAGAGTATTTGGGAGTCACACATTTTGTTTGGTTTGATGGGGTGTTCGGATGTGTCGAGGATGTTACAGATCAACATATAGATGGTTTTGCAAAATTCCAAGGAAACAATACGATTGTTACGATGAGTCACATAGACCTCTCTTACTGGCAGGTGTCCGTTTCTGACATTGCGCTCCTATATAACTCAGCAAACTCAAGTGGCGAGCAATTTGAAATCGTCGTTTTGCCTTTAACTCAGAATGACGTCACCACTACCTGGGGTGAAAACCTTGGATTGCGGGCCAGTTATGTGAACTATTATGTCGCAAATAGCGTGGTTCTAGTGCCAAACTACAGTGACCCCAACGACGATGTGGCAAACGGAATAATCCAAAGCCTCTATCCAGACAGAACTGTTGTGGGTATAGATTCTAGGAATATATTTGTCAATGGAGGTATGGTGCATTGCATCACACAGCAACAACCTATAGGAGAGACTGGAATAGGATTGCATGAGTTAGAAGCCCTTCCCGAGGATAAGGTTATTCGAATTCTTGATTTTTTAGGCAGAGAAGTTGAGAACCCAAAGCCAGGGGTTTTATACCTGTGGCTTTACGAAAGCGGTTTCGTTAAGAAGGGCTTAGCGAATTAAAGTTGAGGGACTTTTCTAAAACTGTGCCCAAGACCACAAGGTCAGCTCCTGCATTCCAAGCCACTTCCATTCCTTCAAAATCAGTGATTCCACCTCCGACAATAAGTGGAACATCAACGGCATTGCGAACGGCTTTTATGAGTTTTTCAGGAATGGGATGTCCTGCGCCACTTCCAGCATCGATATACACAACTTGCATTCCTAACAATACGGCTGCTTGAACCGTAGCGACTGCAATTTCAGGTTTTGATGACGGGATGGGGAGGGTTTGGCTTATATACGCAGCAGAGGTAAGTGGGCCATCTCCTACGAGTAAATACGCTGTTGCAACTGTTTCGATATCCATGGCCATCAAACGGGGAGCTGCCTCGACGTGCCTCCCGATCAATAAATCGGCATTTCGACCACTCACTAAGCTGAGAAACAATAAGGCATCGGCCTGTTCACTTATTTGATCTGGTGATCCGGGGAAGATTACTACAGGTAAATCAGTGTGTTTTTTAACTTGAGATACCAGTTTACTTGCATTGCCATTTGATAAAAAACTCCCCCCAATTAAAATATCAGAACATTCAGACGCATTGATTTCTTCAATCCAATGTTCCAGTTTGATGTCTTTGGGCGTTTTGTCAGGATCTAAAAGCACAGAGAACCTTTTGCGTCCCTCTAGCCTGTCCGCTTTTAATTTGTCTAACCAATGGTTTGCCATATCTTTTCTTTTATTAAATTCACAATATCGGGGTGCCTCATCACATGTCCGCAAGGAACTTTTAAAAAATAAACGCCGCGAATAGCACTGTTATTTGGGCTGAGCTGTTGAAGCGTTTTTTGAAGTGGCAGCGACCATGAATAGGGAATGATTTTATCTCTGCTTCCAAAGATAAAGTATCCTGTCTTTTCAGCGTTTGAATTCTCATTCAAAACCTTTGCCAGTTTGTTTTTTTCAGGCCAAAACTCCATCTGCCCCCTCCAGCCAAGTGCGACCCTCTGTCTAATTTCAGGGTTGTCTGTGTGGAATCTTCCGAAGTGATGTTTGTGTTCAGAGATGACTCGGAGTGTCCGCATCGCATCGATGATCCACCTGTTTGTTTTCGGGTACTTGTCTACCAGCCCCCAAGTAACTTTGCCGATGTGGGTGTGTACGATGAATTTATAAAACCTCCCCATTTTAAGTCCGTCGGGTGCCAATGCAATGACTCTGGAAAATTTGTCAGGAAAATCTTGATACAATGTAAGTGCAATTCTTGCGCCCATGGAGTAACCTAAGAGTTCGAAACGTACATGATCTGCTCCAACGTAAGACTCGAGCGCATCGATCAACACTTGAGGAGATAGAGGTTCCTCAGGTGGCAATGGAGGGAGAGGTTTGCTGCTGCCGTGGTGCAAAAGACTTATTGAAAGCATGGATGTGTTTGAATCATACAGCGGCATGAAATTCTCCATTTCTTTTGCTTGCCTGTCGAACCCGTGAAACGCGACAACGACTTTCGAAGCCGGTGTGGGGTTTGACGCTGGGACCTCCCATGCTCCGAACTGCCATCCATGGTGTTCCCACTCCACATATTCCCCATTATTCATTCTGCTAAGTTCGGGCTAAGAAGGGTTACGAAATAAACATTAACAAAGTGTGGAAAAGACATAGCTTTTTTCAGGCGTATTAAGTTGTTTCATCATGTAACTTTGCATCTGTTTAAGTCATTGTTAACCTGCTATATCTCAAATGATATAGTCGGATAAAAAAAAAATGCCCAAAGATTCTAGCATAAAGTCTGTACTCATTATAGGGAGTGGTCCCATTGTAATAGGTCAGGCATGTGAGTTTGACTACAGTGGATCTCAAGCTGCTCGCTCTTTGAGAGAAGAAGGAATAGAAGTCACCCTGATAAATTCCAATCCGGCGACCATCATGACCGACCCGGTTATGGCGGACAATATTTACCTCAAACCTCTAGAGCCAGAATCTATCGTTGAGATTTTGAAGATTCACGATATTGATGCGGTGCTTCCTACAATGGGAGGTCAGACGGCTTTGAACCTTGCCATTCAATGTGATGAGCTTGGCATTTGGAAGGAATATGGCGTTCGAATTATTGGCGTTGATATTTCTGCAATCGAAATCACTGAGAACAGAGAGCAATTCAGATTGTTAATGGAACGCATTGGGATCCCCATGGCACCTCAATCAACTGCAAAAAGCTTTTTGGAAGGAAAGGAAGTCGCACAAAAGTTCGGCTATCCCTTATGTATCCGGGCGAGCTTTACGCTTGGAGGCGCAGGAGCTGCAGTGGTTCATACAAAAGAAGATTTTGAGGACAAGCTTACTTCGGCACTTCATATCTCACCGATTCACGAGGTGATGATCGACAAAGCATTGCTTGGATGGAAGGAGTTTGAATTGGAGCTTTTGCGAGATTCTAACAACAATGTCACCATCGTGTGTTCTATTGAAAACATGGACCCGATGGGGATTCACACCGGTGATTCAATCACAGTGGCTCCGGCTTTGACTCTTTCGGATACGACATATCAACGTATGCGTGATATGGCGATTAAAATGATGCGCAGTATTGGTGAGTTTGCTGGGGGGTGTAATGTACAATTTGCGGTGTCTCCTGATGAGAATGAGGATATCATTGCAATAGAAATCAACCCTCGTGTCTCAAGATCTTCTGCCCTTGCTTCTAAAGCTACTGGATACCCCATTGCGAAACTTGCGTCTAAGCTCGCGATTGGATATCACTTAGATGAATTAAAGAATTCGGTCACGGGATCTACTTCGGCAATGTTTGAGCCTACGTTAGATTACGTTGTTGTTAAAATACCACGTTGGAATTTCGATAAATTCCCAGGAACCAATAAAGAACTTGGACTTCAGATGAAGTCCGTCGGTGAAGTGATGGCAATAGGTCGTTCCTTCCAGGAGGCACTGCAAAAAGCATGTCAGTCTCTAGAGATAAAAAGAAACGGTCTCGGTGCGGATGGACGTGAATTGAAAGACAGAGACTCGATTATGAGCAGTCTTAATCACCCGAGTTGGAGTCGCTTATTTCACATCTATGACGCGTTTAAATTAGGGATCCCTTTTCATAAAATTCACGAATCTACTAAAATTGATCCTTGGTTTTTAAGGCAAATTGAAGAGCTGTTAATGCTTGAGAAGGACATCGAAACGGAAACGATTGAAACGATTCCTCGCTCACTCTTAATGGAGGCAAAGAGAAAAGGCTATGCTGACCGCCAAGTTGCTCATCTTCTCACTTGTCTTGAAAGTGAGGTTCATGAAAAGAGGCGGGTAGAGGGGATAAAGAGGGTTTATAAATTGGTAGATACTTGTGCGGCAGAATTCCCTGCGGTGACTCCATATTATTATTCTACTTTTGAAGATTCCGAGAACGAAAGTGTTGTTTCGGACAAGAAAAAAGTCATCGTTTTAGGGAGTGGACCGAACAGGATCGGACAAGGTATTGAGTTTGATTACTGTTGTGTTCACGGAGTTCTTGCGGCAAGCGAATGCGGTTATGAAACGATCATGATCAATTGCAATCCAGAAACAGTTTCTACAGATTTTGATACTGCAGACAAGCTCTATTTCGAGCCTGTTTTTTGGGAACATATCTACGACATCATTCTTCACGAAAATCCAGTGGGTGTGATCGTTCAGCTTGGAGGCCAAACGGCACTTAAACTTGCCGAAAAACTAGATCGCTACAACATTCCTATTATCGGAACCTCATATAAGGCACTAGATCTAGCTGAAGATAGAGGTAGTTTCTCTAATCTTCTAAAAAAGGAAGGGATTCCATACCCGAAATTTGGCGTTGTAGAAAATGCAGATCAGGCCGTTGATTTATGCAGAGAATTGGGATTTCCATTGCTTGTACGACCGTCATATGTTCTAGGAGGTCAGAAAATGAAAATCGTGATTAACGAAGAAGATTTGGAACACCATGTGATTGATATCCTTAAGCATATGCCAGAGAATCAGATTTTATTAGATCACTTTATAGAAGGAGCAATGGAATGTGAAGCCGATGCTATTTGTGATGGTGATGAGGTACGCATCATAGGCATTATGCAACACATTGAGCCTGCTGGAATTCACTCAGGTGACAGCTATGCTTTGCTGCCTCCATTTAATTTGGGCGATTTGGTCATTCAGAAGATCGAAGACTATACAAAGAGAATTGCGGTTGCTCTTGAGACGAGGGGACTTATTAATGTTCAATTCGCTGTCAAGGACGACGAAGTGTTTATTAT
>JAQCID010000042.1 GCA_027618855.1 Bacteroidota bacterium
TTCCCCCAGTATAAAGTTGTGCTTCGCCTTTTGTATACTGATGCACGACACCACCTGTAAGGGCCATTTTCTCCATCCCCCAAGCCCCAAGCTTTTGGGTTTGTAGCTCGGAGTAGAAAACATCACTGTTGTTTCCTTGGCCATTGCTGTTGTCGTTGACAAGGTGTTGCCATCGATTGCGAAAACTTGTCCTCACCCCAGAAGGACTCAAGTATTCAACAAAAGGATCTACGGTCCCTATAAGCTGCTTCGTTCTTGTGGCTGCTCCAGCATAGCTGGTGTAGAGCCCCGTTGATGCATGTCCCCAAATCAACGTATTTAACGATTCTCCCTTCTGCCAATTTGTACTCACCCCGTATGTTAGACCAGGAATGGCGCTGTCTCGCCTACGTAGATTAATATTAAATCTCGCCTGTGCATTCGCCCCATATCGATCGACTGTAAGAGGATTGTATCCCGTTGTATTTGTGTCTATAGGAATGCCTAATGAGTCTAGCTCAATGGTAGGCCCCTTGTATCCATCGTCTCCCAGGAGGTTTCCCCCAATGACAATGTCCCATCCGCCCAATTGTCTGCTGTGTAGAAAGCGGATGTTCGTCTGTTGAAGTGGACTGTCCCAATACACAGCGGATTCCGATCTCGGATCAGAGTAGGCGCCATGTTGAACAGACACTCGGGTCAATGGCCTTGTGTCTGGGAATCGTGTTCTAATATTGATCACCCCACTTAATGCAGCGCTTCCATATAAGACAGAACTGGCACCTTTGATTACCTCGATTTGGTCTAGGTTTTCAAGAGGCAGAAAACCCCACGTGGGGCGCCCCGCATCTCCACTCAAAACAGGCAAATCGTCCACCATTACCATGACGCGTGACCCCGCTCCATAACTGAATCCACTTCCGGATCGAATCTGTGGCTCACCATCCACCATGCTTACCCCAGGGACTTGTTCTAGCGCTGACTCCAACGAAGTTGTCGCTTTGCTTTCTACAAGTGCAGGATGTAAAATCTCAAGAGAAACAGTTACTTCGGCCACACTTTGTTCGAAACGACCCGCCGAAACAACCGCCATATCTAGAACGCGCGCTTCCGTCTCTAACACCACATCCCAAACCACATTCTGACCTTCATTTAGTGAGACACTTTTGCTTTGTGTGGCCATCCCTATAAAAGAACACGAGAGGGTATGTGTGCCTGGTGACAGTTGGAGTACGTATTTCCCATCAAACCCACTGGCGACGGCATTCGTCCCACTGGTGATATACGATCCCGGGACCGTCTCTCCAGCGGTGTTGGAGATAAGCCCAGAAACTGTTTGGGCCTTAACCCCTATTGCTGTTGACATTAAAGCCATAAAAATGAAGAAAACGCTTTTTTGCATTTGTCGAAGTAAATACATTCAAGGGGAAATCTCACAAACGTTGATAAATTCTTATACCACGCTTGTCAATTCTCACAGCAAAAAGAGGTTTAAATCTCAGAGATTTGCCCCATGAAACCTCACGTACATTTTCTATTGGCATTAACATTGGTTGAGAATTTGGGCCCGAAAGGACTGACTAATTTGTTAAAAATCCACGGCTCTCCAAAAACGGCATTCGAGTCCATTCCTCGAGGGGTGAGGCGTGCATTGTTCCTGAGGGCGGAAGAAATAAACCAACAAGTAACCACATTGGGAGCGAGAGTTGTTTCATGCCACTGCAAGGAGTATCCATTCAATCTCCGCAACATTTGTGATGCACCAGGCGTGATTTATGTGAAAGGAACAATCCCTGAAGAAATTGACAAAGCCATAGCGGTGGTGGGCACCCGAAAATGTAGCGAAGAAGGAAAAAGATTTGCAGAAATGGCAGTCGATCAAATGGCCAAGAACGGTTTCCCATTGGTAAGTGGGATGGCGCTTGGGATTGATACAGCCGCTCACAAAGCTGCTGTATTTTATGGGTTAAAATCAGTTGCAGTCTTTGCGCACGGATTAGATCGTATTCATCCAAAAAGCAATGTCCGTCTGGCACATGAAATCCTTGACAAGGGTGGCGCATGGATTTCCGAACACCCTCCGGGAACGAATGTTTTGAAATGGATGTTTGCCGCAAGAAACAGGATTTTAGTGGGTCTTTGTGTTGGGACAGTTTTGGCTGAAAGCCCAGAATCTGGGGGGTCTATGATTTCTCTTAAACTCGCCCTTGACTATGGAAGGGCAACGTATGCCTTTCAACCGCCCAATGCATATATGAAACGCTGGGATGGGAACAGACGAGTCATCGCAGAGAACAAAGGATTTGCAATTAAAACAATGGCTCAATGGATGAGAAAACTACACCACGAAGTACCCGCAATGAAAAGGACCACACATGAAATGAATGACGTAAAAAAGGCAGCGAAAGCGAACATGGATGCTGCGCTAGAATTCATCCCAGACCCATGTAAATCGGTTTACAAAGAAGTGAGCGTGAATACAATTTCTGCGTTTGAATTAAGTAAAAAACTTAAAACAAACATTAAAATCATTCGAACCCGACTTTTTATTCTGGAGACTCTTCAGAGGGTTGAACGTCTTCCGGGAGATTGCTATTCTCGGCTTTAGCCTCGAAAAGAAGGTGCTGTCCTTTATTTACTTCAACAGGTTCGATTCCTGTTCCTTTTTGAATTAATGAGACAGTCATAATAATACATGTCACAAGAATGACAACAAGTAGAATGCCACCATTGAACGATGTGTCGACAAGTTCAGGGTAGTTTGAGCCAATTTGGAAAAACAGAAGAATGGTGATGAGTCCTCGTGGAGCGATATATAACAATGAAACTGGATCTTCAGGTCGGAATAATCGCAGGAATACAAATCGTGTCACATAAAGGATGACCGAGATCGTTAAACCGTAGAATAAAACTTCAATATCTGTTAGAGAGGCAAGCACGACTGTTGCACCGAACAGGACGAAGAAAAAAGTACGTATTACAAATGCACTCTCCAGTGTGAGAAGGTGGAAATCGTGACGTAAACCCGCCATTTTTTCATCATTAAGGAGGCCTCCAAGCCAACTTTCCCCATCTTTATTCTTGAAAATATTTGCGAAGAAAATCTTGTGATTGTTGAGCATTAGTCCAAAAATCAGAATAAGGATTAATGGACTTAAGTGCAACATCTTTTGGATTGAATAGATTAAAATGAGCACTGCAATAGAAAGGAATAGTTTGACAGAACTCGTGATCTTTTGGAGCACGTAAACCAAAAGATAACTCACAGCAATAGAAATTATCAGAGATGCCCCTAGGTTGATCCCGATTGATTTAAGAACCTCACCAGGCCCCACGGCTTCTTGATTTCCTAAAACCAGATAAAAAGCCATAATTCCCCAGATATCGGAGAAGGTGCTTTCGTAGACCATGAACTCTTTTTTCTCCAACGAAAGCCCCCCTACAGATGGGATAATAATCGCGCTGCTCATGATGGACAGTGGGATCGCATAAACGACAGCGGTGAACCACTCTAAGCCAAGGGAGTAAAACAACAAGGCGGCAATCCCGAGGGTACTAGCGCCCAACGAAAAAAGAGCCAGAGAGGCGCTCTTCAGGATAAGCGGTAGTTTTTTCTTAGACAATTCTAGATCGAGAGCCGCTTCAAGTAGAATGAAAATAAGCCCTACAGTGCCAAGTAATTCCAGGGCGAGGGATTCATATGGAATTTCTTCCATCCCCAAAGCGGACAACCCCTGGCGGATCAGCACCCCCATGCCTATAAGCACCAAAACAGACGGGATGTTTGTTCTTTTTGCGAGAAGATTCGCAAAATAAGAAAGGATAATAATAATGCTTCCGCCGATAACCAACGAAAACGCACCTATATTATCTAGGGAGAAAAGTACCATTACAGAGTTGAGCATAGGCCCAAGATATGACTTTCTCTATTAAAAGTTATGCGTGGTTAATTAAAGCCTCCTGTAAAAAGCCTCCAGAAATCATTGCCCAATGCAAAGACCATAAGCCCAAGCAACAGAGTGATTCCGATGACTTGTGCAACTTCCATGACTTTCTCAGGTGCAGGTTTTCTTGCCACCATTTCATACAGCAGGAATATGACGTGCCCACCATCGAGTGCGGGAATAGGAAGAAGATTCATGAACGCCAAGATGAGCGATAAAAAAGCAGTATTCCGCCAGAAGACCAGCCAGTTCCATTCACCATCAAAGATGCTTCCAAATGTGATCAGTGAACCGACTTGAGAAGCGCCAGATTTGGAGGCTAGAAATCGCAGAGAAAGCGCATAGTCTTGTAGTGTAGAGCCTGCGAGGAAGAATCCACTGACAAATGCTCCACCTAACGTATAGGTTATTTCTTCTTGCACAAAACGATCTGTAAATGAAGCGGGTGTTGCAAAGACGAATCCGATATGACCAGCGGTGTCAGTCATTGCAGGTAGCGTCAGGTTTACTCCTTCACGATTGACATGTAAAAGAATCGGGGAATTGGGTCTGCTCTCTAATGCGTTTACCGTCATCAATTGACTTCCCGTTTGTACTTCATCTACAGCCATGATCATATCGCCAGGCAACAGACCAGCCGTAGCTGCACGTGAATTGGGGATGATACTGTCCACCAATGATGGAACTTGAAGAGAAAATGGTCGGCGGATGCCTTGGTCGACCAGGATTTGACCTAACTCTGTATCAAACGCAAGGTTAACTTCATTGCCATTGCGTATCACGGTAGCTTCAGTAACCGATTCAAAAAACGGAGTACGTCGAAGATCTTGGAACGTTTCTAACTCAACACCATTGAATGAAATGACATTGTCCCCATTCTGAAATCCGTAAGCTTCCAATCTGGAATCTACGTTCACAGCGTACTTATTGGGGAGCACGGTCTCGCCCCAAACGAGCAATACCATACTGTAAATCACGAATCCAACGATTAAATTCATAATGATTCCACCAAGCATGATGATCAGTCTTTGCCAAGCGGGTTTAGAACGGAACTCCCATGGTTTAGGTGGCAGCTTCATCTGCTCTTTGTCCATACTCTCGTCGATCATCCCACTTATCTTCACGTAGCCTCCCAGAGGAAGCCAGCCGATACCCCACTCGGTTTCGCCTATTTGCTTTTTAAAAAGCGAGAATCCAGGATTCATAAACAGGTAAAACTTTTCTACGCGAGTCTTGAAATAACGTGCTGCGAGATAGTGACCGAGCTCGTGTAGAACGACCAGGAGGGAGAGGCTTAGGAGGAGTTGTAGTCCTTTAATCAGTGCAATCATGGCGGCAAAGATAGCTTTCCACGTTTCGATGCTGACAAAGGATGTGAATTTGTGAAATAATCACCTTAGTTGTGTGCATATTGCATATCTATGAGCGAGCAATCAAAACCCAGAAAAACACTTTGGAAAATGTTGTTGTTTTTAGCAGGATTAAGCCCTCTTATCGGAATAGGGGCGCTTGTCATTGTTGCCCTAACGGGTGACCTTCCAAATACGGAAACCCTTGCAAATCCAAGAACTTTCCTTGCAACGAAGATCTACACAATGGACGGGAAGGTCCTTGGAAGTTATTACAAAGAAAACCGATCTGAGGCCAGGTATGAAGATCTGCCAAGCCACCTTAAAGAAGCACTTATTTCTACAGAAGATGTGAGATACAGTCATGATGGGGTGGATTTCTATGGATTGGGGCGTGCAATCGCATTTTTGGGGAAGCGTGGTGGAGGATCTACGATCACGCAGCAACTCGCAAAATTACTTTTTACGGAAGAGTACGAGTCAACGACCTTTTTTGAAAGAGCCCTGCTTCAAAAACCCAAAGAGTGGATTATTGCATCACGGTTAGAACATCACTATACCAAGGGTGAAATCATGACGATGTATTTGAATCGCTATGATTTTTTAAATCAAGCTGTCGGAATTCGAAGTGCAGCGAACATTTATTTTAACAAGGAGGTGGGTGATTTGAAGGTTGAGGAATGTGCGATGCTTGTGGGGATGTTAAAGAACAGTGCACTTTTCAACCCTTTGCGAAGGATGGAACTTGTGACTACTCGTAGGAATGTTGTCCTCAACCAAATGCAGAAATACGGGTATCTCGAAGAGTCCGTATCGGATTCACTCAAGGAATTGACCATTACTTTGAGTTATCAGAAAGTAAGTCACAACGAAGGTGCTGCTCCGTATTTTCGGGAGAGATTACGTTCGAAGTTAAAGAGTGTTTTCTCTGAGAAAAACAGAGACGGGAGTTACGTGATCTGTCAAGCTGATGGCTCCCCATATAATATCTATCAAGACGGACTTCAGGTGCACACAACTATAGATAGCCGTCTCCAGAAATATGCGGAAAATGCCGTTAGCACATATCTCGGAGGAGAACTACAAGCTGCTTTTGAGAAAGACCTTACAAACAGGAATAAGTCGACCTATCCATTTTATGACGGCATAAAACCTTCGGCAAAGAAGAACATTTTAGACATTGCAACAAGAGATTCTGACAGATATAAAAAAGCAAACGGTGAGCTTTGCCCTGGATGCAACAGGCCCGATTTTTACATTAAAGATCACCGTTTTGAGAACGGTGACAAAGGCTTTAAATGTGAGCCAGATAAAAAAGGATGCGGTCATATTTGGATGGGCTTGAGTACGGAAGCGTTCAATAAATCCATGCATAAACCCGTAAAAATGAAGGTTTTCAGTCACGCGGGTCTAATAGATACAGTACTCACACCTATGGACAGCATTGTGCATCGCAAAAAGACTTTGCACGCGGGGCTGCTTGCGATAGAACCTTCCTCAGGTCAAATTAAAGCTTGGGTAGGCGGTATCGACTACAGGTTTTTCCAGTATGACAATGTGGATTTAAGTAAACGTCAAGTGGGGTCAACCTTTAAACCATTTGTTTACGCCACAGCCTTGAGGATGGGGATGAATTCCTGTGATGAATTGCCAAATCACGTGACATGTATTGACCTTCCGGAGGGATATGATCCCCCGAGATGGTGTCCAGAAAACTCATCTGCGAAATATGGTGAAATCGTGACTTTAGAATATGCACTGGCGAATTCTATGAATACAATAACAGCCAAGCTCATTAAAGATTTGGGTACTGACAGAGTCATCAAGTTGGCACATGCCTTAGGGATAAAAAGTGACATTCCCAACGTGCCTTCAATCGCACTTGGTGTTGCGGAGCTCAATCTAAAGGAGATGGTTGCCGCAAATTCTTCCCTCGTAAATGGAGGGGTTTATATTGAACCTACATTCTTAATCAGGGTAGAGGACAGATATGGCAACACCATTTATGAGCCCAATCAAGAGATGAGGCAGGGGTTAGATGAGGTTACATCTTATAAAGTAATTAGAATGATGCAAGGTGTTGTGGATGGAGCATGGAACGAAGAACTACAGAAACGTACAGGAACGGGCGTTCGACTACGTTACGATTCGGACAAAAGAGATTATGACGGAATTAAATTTCCGATGGCAGGAAAAACAGGGACAACTCAAAACAATACGGATGGATGGTTTATGGGTTTAACCCCTGATCTGGTAACCGGGGTTTGGGTTGGCGCGCAAGACCCTACGATAAGGTTCTCCTCAACTCGCTATGGACAAGGCGCCAATACAGCGCTCCCCATCTATGGATTCTTTATGAAAGACACTTACGCCGATGAGGGAGTCGCACTTTCAAGGCGAGAATTTACAAGACCAGAATCGCTTGGTGCAGACACTTTGGATTGTAAGGAGCAAGCATCTATAAAAGGACATACCTTCGATTCAGACGGGTTCGACGATTCAGACCTTTTTAACTAATACACGAAAAGAAATAGAATGGCGATTTCAAAAGAAATAAATGGTGTAGAAGAAGCTTGTAAAGATGTAAGAAATGGCATGACGTTCATGCTAGGCGGGTTTGGTCTTTGTGGAATTCCAGAAAATTGTATAGAAGAACTGGTCAGATTAGGGG
>JAQCID010000043.1 GCA_027618855.1 Bacteroidota bacterium
GGAATCTTAAACGATACAGATGTACTCCTATACAAGGGTAAAATTGCAGCTGTAGGGTCGAGGCTCAATGTGAACGAATTCATCGGGTCAAACATTGAAACTGAAGAAATCAATGGCAGAGGAATGCATCTTACGCCTGGTATTATCGATGAACATTCTCATATTGCGATTGAAAGAGGTGTAAATGAGGCAACTCAGGCAAGCAGTGCTGAGGTTTGGATAGGTCATTCTTTAAATAGTGAAGATGTAAATATCTATAGGCAACTTGCAGGAGGAGTAACCTGTGCTCAACTTCTTCATGGGTCCGCGAACCCGATAGGGGGTCAAAGCGCAGTAATTAAGTTCCGATGGGGTTCTAAACCGACTGATTTATTGTACGAGAATGCGACTCCTTTTATCAAGTTTGCACTTGGCGAGAATGTAAAACAAAGCAATTGGGGCGATGCTCAAAAAATCAGATTTCCCCAATCTAGAATGGGGGTAGAGCAAGTGTTTTACGATCACTTTATCCGCGCGCGTGAGTACGGAGCCTCGTTTGTAAAATACCGCCATGATCTGTCAAAAACGAGCCGCCGAGATTTGAAATCAGGCAACGGCCCCCTCAAGCCTCGCTACGATATTGAACTTGAGACCCTGCTTCAGATTTTAAGAGAAGAACGATTTGTAACTTGTCACAGTTACAGACAAGACGAGATAAATATGCTGATGCATGTCGCGGACTCAATGAACTTTCGACTGAATACTTTCACGCATATACTCGAGGGTTATAAAGTAGCCGATAAGATGAAAGAACACGGGGCTGGGGGATCAACCTTCAGTGACTGGTGGGCATATAAATATGAAGTAAAAGACGCAATACCTTATAACGGCGCGATTTTATATGGCCAAGGAATTACGACAGCATTCAACAGTGATGATGCAGAAATGGCACGGCGCCTCAATCAAGAAGCTGCGAAGGCCGTGAAGTACGGGCAAGTGCCAGAAGAAGAGGCACTCAAATTTGTAACGCTTAATCCCGCAAAACTGCTCCATATTGATCACAAAACGGGGTCAATAAAAGTGGGTAAAGATGCCGATATCGTGGTTTGGGATGACAATCCATTAAGCATGAATGCGCGAGCCGTCAGGACTTACGTAGAGGGAGCATGCCTCTACAGCCTGGAGCAAGATTTGATTCTACGAGAGGCCATTCAGACCGAGCGTGCCCGTATTACAAAGAAGATGCTAGCGGCTGGATCAGAGGGTGCAGCAATGCAAAAACCCTCCGAGAAAATTCGCACACACTACCATTGTGATACAGAAACAGAGGAAAACAACTAAGTCATGAGATACGCAATACTATTCATACTTACGGGGCTTGTTTCGACAGCCTCCTTTTCTCAGCAGACTCCTGCTCCAGAACAAACACGTTCTATTCTTATCCTAGGTGGAACAGCTCATCTGGGCACGGGTGATGCCATAGAAGATGCCGCAATAGGATTCAGGGATGGAAAAATAGACTTCGTAGGAAGGACCTTTCAAGCTGATCAAAGCAAATATGATGAAACAATAGACGCTACAGGGAAACAAATATATCCCGGGTTTATTGTGACAAATTCCACCATAGGTTTGCAAGAAATCGATGCCGTGAGAGCCACGCAAGATCAATATGAAGTGGGAACGTTTCGACCAAATGTCAGAGCCATTATCGCCTTTAACACAGACTCCGAAATTACGCCTACCGTCCGATCAAATGGGGTGCTAATGGGGCAGATAACACCACGTAGCGGAGTGATTTCCGGCGCTTCAGGAGTTGTTCAATTTGACGGATGGAATTGGGAAGATGCGTCAATAAAAATGGTGGATGGAATTCATTTAAACTGGCCTTCAACCCATCACAAACACGCTGTAGACGGGAAGATTGATATACGTAAGCGCAAAACGTATACTCAGCAAAAGCACGAAATTGAAAGGTATTTCGAAGAAGCACGTGCCTATGCAGAAGCGCATCCCGAACCTTCCACTTCGGTGATGGATGTCCGGCACGAAGCCATGCGAGGAATTTTTGATGGATCGCTTGCGCTTTATTGTCACGCCTCTGATGTCCGAGAGATTACAGAAGCAGTTCACTTCAAACGTGAAATGGGAATAAAACGTCTTGTGATCGTCGGCGGATACGATGCCTATCTCGTGGGCGATATTTTACGCGAAAACAATGTAAGTGTCCTTCTTACAAGCGTTCACAGGCTGCCGAGATTCACAGAAGATGAAGTTGATTTGCCTTATCGTTTGCCAAAACTACTCGCTGACGAAGGCGTCCTCTTTGCGCTCCAAGTCGATGCCAGAATGACGGAGATGAATTCCCGAAACCTTCCATTCTATGCTGGCACAGCTCGCAAATATGGTCTTACAGAAGAGCAAGCAATTATGGCCCTCACCCGAAATCCTGCAAAAATATTGGGCGTGGATGATGTATGTGGAACCATTGAAAGAGGCAAAGACGCTACTTTATTTATCTCTGACGGAGATGCTTTAGACGTGCGTACAAACCGTCTGATACATGCGTTTATTCAAGGTCGAACGATGGACCTTGACAACCGTCAAAAAGAGCTTTATAGAAAATTTCAAACCAAATACGGAGCGGAGTTGCTCGATTGATTCAGAAATTGGGGATGAAGATGGTCTGGTGTTAATATCCGATTTTTGTCCTTACGCGGGCAAGAACTTCGGAGGCTACAATACGGGCCTGGTCTGCCCCATTTGACAATGCGAGATCTATTTCTTCACGATTCGCCATAAGCTCGTTAAAGCGAGCCCGTTCAAATTCAAAACCGTCGACAAGGGCTTCTAGCAGCGTTTTCTTTGCGTGACCCCAACCATATCCTCCAGCACGCAACGAGTCCGCCATTTTGAGAGCTTCATCTGGAGAAGCGAGCAGTTCATACAGTTTGAACACAACAGAAGAATTGGGGTCTTTCGGGTCTTCTAGAGGAGTGGCGTCTGTGATTATTTTCTTATTGATCGCCTTTTTCAATGTGCCGGCATCGTCGAAAATGTTAATCGTATTGTCCTGTGATTTAGACATCTTTCCTCCATCCGTCCCAGGCACGTACATGGTGGATTCGCTTGTGAGAGCCTCTGGTAGAATGAGCGTATCTCCAAACTTGTGATTAAATCGAGATGCGACATCACGGGTCATTTCGAGATGCTGCATTTGGTCTTTGCCTACAGGAACCTTCTGGGCATCGTACAAAAGAATGTCCGCTGCCATAAGCATGGGATATCCGAATAGCCCCGCATTGACATCCTCTAGACGGTCAGCTTTGTCCTTAAAACTGTGGGCCAAACCGAGGCGAGAATAAGGAAACATACACTGCAAATACCACGCCAATTCAGTCACCTCTGGCACATCGCTCTGACGGTAAAAGACACTCCTTGAAACATCCAGCCCACAAGCCATCCATGTTGCTGCAACGGCGTACGTGTTGTTTTTGAGGAGCTCTGCATCTTTTATTTGCGTCAACGAATGCATGTCTGCGATGAACAGATATGAATCGTTTGCCGGGTCATTTGCGAGATCTATGGCAGGCTTAATTGCACCGAGGATGTTTCCAAGATGTGGCGTTCCGGTACTTTGTATTCCTGTCAGTATGCGTGCCATTTTCTTATACGAAGATCAACAGAATTCGTTGAACGCCTGTTTCAGGTGGTCAGAGATTGCCTCTGCTGTATTTCCTTCAATGTGATGACGCTCTACCATCATCGCTAACTTTCCATCTTTAAAAAGCGCAATACTTGGAGAAGAGGGAGGGTAGGGCAGCATAAACTTACGAGCTTGTGCGACCGCTTCTATATCAAATCCTGCAAAAGAGGTTGTAAGATTGTCAGGTATTTTTTCGTTGTCTAGACAAGCTCTTAATGCCGGACGCATAGATCCTGCAGAGCAACCACAAACACTATTCAGAGCTACAATTGTAGTTCCCGGTCTTTCCAGAGCAGAGCTTACATCTTGAGGAGTAAGTAATTCTTCGAAACCGACTTCTACGAGCTCGGCTTTCATTGGGGCAACTAATTCAGCTGGATACATTATTTATTGGGGTTAAATGTCGATTTTAATTCAAGTTCAGAGTATTGTTCATCGTGTATGGATGAAGGCGCATCTATCATGACGTCTCTGCCGGAGTTGTTCTTTGGGAAAGCGATGAAGTCACGAATAGAGTCAGATCCACCAAACATAGAGCAAAGTCTGTCAAATCCCAGCGCCAGGCCTCCATGAGGCGGGGCTCCGTATTGGAATGCATTCATAAGGAATCCAAATTGAGCCTCGGCTTCTTCCTCCGAAAATCCGAGAAGATCAAACATCCTTGCCTGTAATTCTCTGTCGTGAATTCTGATAGAGCCTCCACCTATCTCGACCCCGTTAATGACCATGTCGTATGCGTTGGCCTTTACTTTTCCAGGATCGGTGTCTATAAGTGCCAGCTGATCTGGTTTCGGAGATGTAAATGGATGGTGCATCGCGTGGTAGCGATCGGTTTCTTCGTCCCATTCAAGAAGCGGGAAGTCCATGACCCACAAAGGTTTAAAGACCTTCGGGTCACGCAATCCCATTTCTTCTCCCAGGTGAAGCCTGAGCTCCCCCAATTGCTTTTGAGTTTTATCTATTCCACCTGAAAGAACCAAGATTAAATCCCCCTTTCCTGCGACTGTTTTTTCAGCCCAAACCGACAGAGCATCTTCGTCAAAGAACTTATCTACACTGCTTTTTGTCGTACCGTCTTCGTTCACTCTGCAATAGATCAGGCCTTTTGCGCCAATTTGTGGACGCTTCACCCAATCGGTAAGTTGATCCAATTGCTTCCTTGTGTATGCCGCTCCTCCAGGAACCACGATGCCAAGCACCGTTTCTGCAGAATCGAACACTCCGAATCCCTTTCCTTGCGCAACATCACACATATTGACAAACTCCATCCCAAACCTTACATCCGGCTTGTCTGAACCATAAAGACGCATCGCATCGTCGTAATCCATTCTCGGGAAATCTTCAATCTCTACGTTGAGGACCACTTGAAATAGATGGCGGACCATGCCCTCGAATGTATTGAGGATATCCTCCTGCTCTACAAATGCCATTTCGCAGTCTATCTGCGTAAACTCAGGTTGTCTGTCTGCGCGAAGATCTTCGTCGCGAAAACACTTCACGATTTGGTAATAGCGGTCGAAACCACTCACCATAAGAAGCTGCTTGAACGTTTGAGGACTCTGAGGCAACGCATAAAATTGTCCGGGGTTCATTCGGCTCGGGACGACGAAATCTCGAGCGCCTTCTGGCGTGCTCTTGATGAGGTACGGCGTCTCGACATCAATAAATCCTACCGAATCTAAATATTTACGCGTTTCCATCCCCACTCGGTGTCGCAGAATAATATTTCTCTGAACAGGATCCCTACGTAGATCGAGGTAGCGATATTTCATCCTCAAATCTTCACCCCCATCCGTTTCATCTTCGATTGTGAAAGGTGGCGTTTTACTTGGGTTAAGAATCTCGAGCGTTTCAACGTCAATCTCAATTTCTCCGGTAGGATTTTTGAGGTTCTTACTCTCTCTCTCAATCACGTTTCCACTCACCTTAATCACAAACTCTCTTCCCAGTTTTCGAGCCTGATGACATAGGTCAGCATTGGTTTCCATGTTGAAAACAAGCTGCGTTTTTCCGTAACGATCTCTAAGATCTACAAAAGTCATCCCCCCCAAATCACGCGCTTTCTGAATCCATCCAGAAAGCGTTACAGTCGTTCCGGAGTTTTCCAGGCGCAATTCGCCGCAAGTGTGTGATCTGTGCATTGTACAAAGATAGAGAGAGGAGGGGGTTTAAAAGCAGCCTCTAAGGCAAGTTGTTTCGTGATAAAGCATTACAACTACGTTCCCTTAGTTGCATTGTCATCTCTTAAAAGTCAATCATAAGCCCGATCGATGGCAATACGGTTCCGCTGATGTTGTCGATTTCCGATATTTGGTATGATTGAGGGTTGTCCGGATCTTCGATGGGATCGCCAGAATCATTTCTTTCTACATCAAGATATGGTTGACCGACTGCCTGAAAATTGTAGATGTTTTGGATGTCGATGTATGCATTCACAGCCCACTTCTTGAAGTACCATTTTTTATCTAACCTCATGTCCAAACCATGTGAAGCGGGGTTTCTAAATTCATTCAATTGGTCCCAATCGAACACACCCTGTTGGACGATGTCCCAGACATCTTTTGTTGCAGATCGTTCTACATCGTAAGGGGTGTAGGGTGCACCTCCTACAAACCTAAATTTCATTCCGAGCTCCCAATCGTTTTTAAATTTCTTACCTGCGGTGAGATTAAGGATATGCCTGTTGTCCCAGGAAGAATTGATCAATTCTTCGTTTTTGTCCGAGAACTCACCCCGCACAAACGTATATGATAGAATTCCATACACAGAGGAGAGAAGCTTCTGTTGGACAAGTAGCTCGAGGCCATAACTTCTGCCAAATGAAGTTGAGGTCACAGGCTCATTTCCGATCACGCCAAAGTCCCCTCCCAGGTTTGCAAGAGAGAGGCTGTCTCTTGTCAAGAATGGGTAATTGTCGTAGGTTTTATAAAACCCCTCAACGGTCACTTTGGACAACAAACCAGGATTAAACTCCAACCCAGCAATAAAATGATCTGACTGGATGTAGGTAATGTTGTTTTCTTTGTTTGCGAGCAAAGAGTTGCTGTCTCGGTAGCCCATGATCGTATATGGAGGAAGCTGGAAATAACGCCCAACATTGAAATTTGCATTTAACTTTTCAGTGACAGAATAGGACGCGGAAAGTCTCGGAGACATCTGATCTAAGGGGTTGCTCATTTCTTCGGAATAGTCGTTACAATCCACACGTAACCCAAACGACACCATCAACTTGTTTTTCACCAGTTCTTTGCTGACCTGAGAAAAAACAGCAAACTTATTGATCGGCAAACGTGAATCGAAATCAATCACATTCACCGCTCCGTCCACCACGATTTGATTGTAGGTTGAATTTGTGTAGATCGCGTTTTCGTATCCGAGCCCCATGTTTAATTTCCAGCCATTTTCCCGAATGGTGTTTTCCAATCTCACCTTGTTTTCGATCTCTTGTGACTTGTAGTCGAGTATCAGAAACTCGGGCTTTTCAATGTTCCCCTGATATTTAACTGCCCTGTTGTTTAAATGATTGCGGCTTACCACCACATTTTGAAAACTGTTTGTCCCAAAATGCTTCCAGTTTGCTCCCACAGCATAATTCCATTGTGTGTTCACGGGTAAGTTTCCCAGGATGTAGTTGTTTCTTCTAATGACTTCTTCGTCCTCTAAGCCATCGTTTGCCGATGTATTCAAGGTGAAGTCGTCCACTGCCCCAAGTCCTATCATGGTGATGCGGTTTTTGTCATTGACCTTGATGGTCTGCTTGTACTGAAAATCGTTGTAAGTAGGCAGGAAAGGAAGCCCCAGGGCTTTGAAAAGCAATTGCAAGTAGGACTGCCTGGCAGATAAAATAAAGGTTGACTTGTCACCGATAGGCCCATCTAATGTGATGCCTGCATCACTTGAACCGAGCATAAAGGTTCCCTTGAGACCCTCATCATTTCCTTCAATTTGCTTGAACTCTATGATGGAGCTGAGCGCGTTGCCTCTGTTGGCGGGGAAGGCTCCAGCATAAAAATCGACTTCTCGTATAAAATTCACGTTGATCATCCCCACGGGGCCACCAGATGATCCTTGCGTGGCAAAGTGGTTGATATTCGGCACTTCAATCCCATCAAGATAAAATCTATTTTCATTTGGTGCACCACCCCGAACGACAATGTCATTCCTAAATGAAGATGAGGATGCGACACCAGGAAGAATTTGTATCACATTTGAAATGTCTCTATTTCCACCAGGGTTTCGATA
>JAQCID010000044.1 GCA_027618855.1 Bacteroidota bacterium
AACGCGAACATTGTCGAGCGTGGAGGCGTTGAGCCCTTCGCTTTTGATTTTGCGAGTCTGACGCCTTCTCCACAAATGGGTTTGGACCAAATCCTTGATGGCCTAAGCCGGGCTGCTGAGGATGACAAGATCAAAGGTATTTACTTAAATATTTCCGGGGTCGCAGCTTCTCCTTCCACACTTGAAGATATCCGCGATGGAATTGAGGCGTTCCGTGCGTCTGGAAAATGGGTGATCGCCTGGAGTGAGACCATGAGTCAGGGAGGTTACTATCTCAACTCAGTGGCGGACGAAGTTTACCTTCATCCAGCTGGCGGAATGACGCTTTTGGGGCTACGTTCTCAAACGATGTTTTACCCTGGTTTGATGGACAAGCTGGGCGTTGATGTGACTGTCCTTCGTGGACCAAACAACAAATACAAATCTGCAGTAGAGCCTTTGCTTCGCAGAAATTTCAGCGAGGCGAACAAAGAGCAATTGGGCGCATTGCTGGGTGAGTTTTGGACGACGATAAGTTCAGACATCGCCGAGAGCCGAAATATTCCTGTTGCGCAAGTGGATGCGGTGGCGGAAAACATTCTCGTCCGTCTTCCTGTTGATGCGGTCAATCAAGGTCTCATTGACGGAATGCTGTACCAGGACGAGTTGGATGATCTTTTAGAAAGTCGTTTGGACAGTCTGGAATTAGAAACAATTTCTTTCGGTGAGTACACCTTGCCAGAGACCATGTTTGGCTTTGATATGTCAGAGGAGTCTATGGCAGACCTGATCGTGACACTTACTGATGATGTTGAAGACGGTGATTCGAGTGACGATGAGTCGCGTCCTTTGGGTGGGGAGATTGCTATTGTGTATGCAGTAGGAGCGATTGAATCCGGAGAAGGAGATGCAACGACGATCGGATCGGTGACCACCGCTGAAGCGCTTCGTAAAGCGCGTCTGGCCTCTGATGTAAAGGCGGTCGTTCTCAGGGTGAATTCTCCAGGAGGAAGTGCCCTTGCAAGTGATGTGATTTGGAGAGAAACAATTCTCTTAAAAGAAGCAGGAAAAACCCTGGTCGTAAGCATGGGTGACCTTGCTGCATCGGGGGGGTACTACATCAGCTGTGCAGCCGATCGTATTTTTGCAAACCCGACGACCATCACTGGTTCGATTGGTGTATTTGGCGTAATTCCCAATGTAGGAGGGATGTATGAAAAACATTTGGGAGTCGCATTCGATGAGATTGCGACGCACAGCCACGCCGGGAAACCGGATGGTGTTTTTTCGATGTCTGCGTATGAAATTGAGGCGTACAATGAAATTATTTCAGAGATATATTACTCCTTTACTTCCAAAGTAGCTGAGGGCAGAGGGTTGAGTGCGGAACAAGTGGAGGAGGTCGCAAGAGGAAGGGTGTGGTCTGGAAATGATGCACTCAAAATCGGTCTGGTGGATGAAATCGGAAATTTGGAAACAGCGCTGAATTATACAAAGAACCTGATAGGATCTCCCGATGCTGAATGTGTTTTCCTTCCGGAGATCGGTGATCCGTTTGAGATGTTCTTGGAGGATTTGACAGGTGTAAGATCAAGTTTCGATGCACTTGCTTTGCTGGGTGAAGACAATTCTACGTTCCTCGAAATACTTTCCGTGAAGCGTATGTTGGAGTCGAATGACATCTACCAAACCCGTCTTCCTTTCATGCTTCACTTTAACGATTAAATCGTCGTTTTTACGAGCCAGTTCAAGTGAAACCCGAAGATTACACGAACGAAAACAACCTTCCCGTTGTTTTTATTCTTGAGGATGTCAGAAGCGGAAACAATGTAGGTGCGTTCTTCAGAACAGGAGATGCCTTCTGTATTGCGGGAGTTGAGCTTTGCGGGATTACCTGCCATCCACCTCACCGCGATATCTTAAAAACAGCTTTGGGGGCCAGCGATCATATTCCATGGCGTGGTCACACAAATGCGGTGGAGGCGATTGCTGTATTGCGTTCTGAAGGATATAAGATCGCCGTTGTTGAGCAAGACCCCAGAAGTGTATCCTTAAGCGAATGGACGCCTTTAAAAGGGGAGAGGTGGGCGCTGGTATTCGGCAACGAAGTTCGTGGAGTACAACCCGCAACGTGCGACTCCGCAGATGTCATCCTAGAGATCCCTCAGTTGGGCGTCAAGAAAAGCATGAACGTGAGTATTTGTGCCGGGATCGTGCTATGGCATACAGCTCGCCTTTTGAAGGCCTAGGTATTCAAACACGTCTATTGTATTCAAAAAAGAGGCTGTCTCCGAAATGAGACAGCCTCTTTTTAATGTGTTGCGTAATTTATGGACTGCGTTCCGAGCGAGCGCTCGCGAATGCTACAGTCCCAATTCAGAACTGTATTTCTGAAACTCTAAATCTGACTTCGCTTTCTCTCTGAGTGTTCCGTCCTTCGTGAGGGCATCAGTGATGTTGCGTTTCACGCCTTCTCCATCGCCTAGACGTGCCGAGCATATCGCAAGGAGGTAGCTTGAAACCGCTGAATCGTCGTTTGCGTTTTCAAGGGTAGTCTTCGCGCCACTTGCATCTCCGTTAAGAAGTTTGGCAAGCGCAAGGTTTGCGGTTGTGGCTCCGCTCATGTTAGAGATCGCCGCACCGTAGTTTCCTTGTGTGATCGCGACGAGTCCTTTGTTGTAGCTCACCTCTGGTCCAGAACCAGCTTTTCCGAAGAGTGAAGCTGCCTCATCTGTTTTTCCTTTTTGGCGTGCGATCGCTCCGAGGTTGTTAAGAACAGCCTGGTTGTTCGGGTCAAGCGAGCGCGCTGAGTTAAACGCTTCTTCCGCCTGGTTGCGTCGGCCCATCTCCATAAGACATACGCCAGCGTTGTTGTGTCCTCTGAGGTCTGAGCTGTATGCTTCAGCACAAGCAGCGTAGATTGTGTACTTCATATTCACGTCATCAAACAATGTCGCTGAGAACAACAACTCTTCAACAGTTAATACCGCTGGAGTACTCGTAGCATAAGTGATGATTTGTTCATCGGTATAGCCTTCTACAGTATAGTCTATCGCAATTTCAGAGCGACGAAGAGACGGAAGGATTTTGTCTTCAATTTCTGAATACGTCTTTGCAATATTGCGAATCTCTTCCTCACGCTTAGATTTGTCAGAGTACATCTCCAGAACACGAAGGATGAGATCCTTGTCTGCGATGTCAGAAGCACTCATAAGGCGCTTAAACCCATTCCAATCCTCACCCTTAGCGATGAGTGTGTAAAAGCCTTCAGCGGTCTCGATATTTTTGCGCTTAAGCTCCTTCATAAGGGCCTTTTGTGCAGATTCAGTTCGGTTCGTTGCAAGGTCCTCGTTTAAAGAAATCTCTCCTTCTGGAGAAGCGTAAGCCTCAATGGTCACACCCGTTAATGAAACGCTGTCCGCAGAAGCGGCCAGAACGAAGAGTTCCTTCATTGCCTTCCAACCATCTGTGCGTGTTTCAGCGATGGTCACTTGAGAGCTGTTGTATGCATAGCTAATGCTCACATCACTGTTATCGTTGGTCGCTTCTGTAGTGGTCACTTCAATGAGTAAGACATCGTACGCTGGAAGCGGTCAGGAGTCATCGCAAACTTGTCGTCTGGCTGAACGAGATTCGGTGTTGTAATCACACCGTTGCAAAGAACATATGGGTCAAATTCGACCGCCTTGTCTCCTTTAAGACCACGTAGCCTTAATTCAAGACGGCTTCCATCTTCCATTGCAGCATCGTATGGAATGCTCGCAGTGTAGGTAAATGACTTGCCTGCTTCAAAAGGAACTACGGTGTAGTTGCCAGCAGCATCCTCACCTTGGAATCCTTCCGTTGCAAATGCAGCTTCTCCACCATCCCAAACCAGGACAGGAGTAGCTTCTAGCCTCACTTTCTTTGCGAAGTATTTTGCAGGGAAGTTTCCAGTAATCTCGACTTCGACGATGTCGCCTCGGATAATGAGCGTTTCTGGGTTGACTTTGATGTTTAACGTTTCAATGGCTTTTTCCATTGATCCTAGTCCGGCGCAGCCGGCTAAGAATAGAGCAGTAGCGATGGCTACAATATATGCTTGGGTACGTAGCATTCTAATAATAGGATTTGTGAATTATAAGATACAAAATTAGGGTAAATCGACCGTGTATTTCAGTTAATTTTAGGAAGCAGTCACCATTCCCATGTTGGAAAACTTACGTATTCGAATGTCGATGCGTTTGTCGGAATCCATGGGCATTAATTTCTTTAAATGCATGTTGATTTCACCCTTCAAAGTAGCGTACATCTCTTCCCTGTTGTTGTGAGCCCCGCCAAGGGGTTCCGGGATGATTCCATCGATGAGTTGGTTGCTTAACATGTCCTCTCCAGTCAGCTTCAAAGCCTCGGCCGCTTTCACCTTGTGATCCCATGATTTCCATAGAATTGACGAGCAAGACTCAGGAGAAATCACGCTGTACCATGTATTTTCTAACATAAGCACCTTGTCGCCAATGCCGATTCCCAATGCTCCTCCAGAAGCGCCTTCTCCGATAATCACACAAATGGTGGGAACGCGAAGTTGAATCATCTCAATCAGATTTCTTGCAATCGCTTCTCCTTGTCCACGTTCTTCGGCTTCAAGACCAGGATAGGCTCCTGGTGTATCGATGAGCGTAACGACAGGGATGTTAAATTTCTCTGCAAGTTTCATGAGGCGAAGCGCCTTTCTATATCCTTCGGGGTTTGCCATTCCGAAGTTGCGGTATTGTCGCATCTTCGTGTTGATCCCTTTCTGTTGGCCGATCAGCATCACAGGCTGTCCGTCAATATCGCCAAGTCCGCCTACCATCGCTTTGTCGTCTTTGACATTTCTGTCGCCATGAAGTTCCATAAACTCCCCATCTGTAAGGGCTTTCATGTAATCAAGTGTGTATGGCCTGTCTGGATGACGACTTACGAGTACCCTTTGCCAAGCGGTAAGTTTCCCGTAAATTTCTTTTGTCACTTCTGCGATATTCTCCTCAAGTTCCACAATCGTAGTGGTCATGTCAAGATCGTTTTTTGACTCAATTTCTTTTGCCTGTACAAGCTGCTCTCGCAATGTTTTAATAGGCTCTTCGAATTCTAAATAATTCATTCCGCAAATATGCGCAAAACCACCTCATTTCACACACTTTACGCTGTTATTTACGCGCCCAACCATTCCGTCATTTTTCGAATAGCCCTTCCTCTGTGGCTTATGGCATTTTTTTCGTCGGCATTCATCTCCGAGAATGTCCTCGATTCACCTTCAGGTATGAAGATGGGGTCGTAACCGAAACCCTCAGTGCCAGAGCGCTTTTTTGCAATTTCACCTTTGCAAATACCTTCAAGCGCAATCTCAGCGCCGTCGACGATTAAATGGATTGCCGTTTTAAATTGTGCTTGTCTGTCCATGCTTTCTTCCGCTCCTGCGGAACGTAGTTCATTCAGCAAATGATTCATGTTCAGCATGGCATCTTTTTGAGGTCCGCCAAACCTTGCTGTGAATACTCCTGGAGCTCCATCGAGTGCATCGACTTCCAGTCCGGTATCGTCGGCAAAACAATCAAACCCATATTTCTCCTTCACGTAATCTGCTTTCTGTTTGGCATTTCCTTCCAAAGTGAGCGCAGTCTCAGGGATGTCTTCAAAACAACCGATATCTACAAGAGATTTCACCTCGAATCGTCCCTCTAAAAGTCTACGTACTTCAGATACTTTGTTTTCGTTTGCCGTAGCAAAAACCAGGGTGGGTTTCATTTTTTCGTGATTTATATTCTTTGGATTTTCCCAACAATCGATGTTTTGATCGCCCCGTATTCTATTCCACGTGGGTTGTGATAGGAGGGGAGGGTTTTTAATGATGCGATCTTACGTAGCAGCTCTTCTTCGTCTTCTTGATTCAGCTTTTCAGAATCCAGTCTCAGGACGACCCTTTCGCCGAGCCCGTCATCTGCTATTCCTCGTACGAGATACGCACAATCCAATGGACGCATGATGCCGCGTATTTCTCGTTCAACGACTTCGGGGATTACTTTCATTCCACCCGAATTGATCACAGAGCTCTTGCGTCCGAGCCATCTGAAATTTTGCCCGTCGATGCGTTCCACCAAATCGTCAGTCACCAACTCGAACACTCCTCTGTTGGGTGCATGAATCACAAGGGTTCCGTCCGGGCCTGTTCTGAAATTGACTCCGGGAAGCGCTGCAAATGGAGGGTTGGATTTCCCGCTGATTATGCGTCTCGCGGCAATGTGCGTGATGGTTTCCGTCATCCCAAATCCCTCCCAAAACTCAATCCCTTCTGGAAGTTTGTTTTTCAGACCTTCACGAACGACTCCGCCTCCCAGGAGCACTTTGCTGACCACGGGGAAATCGGGCAGGAGGGAAGCGCATTGAAGTGGGGTTAAGGCAATGAAATCTAGTTCGTTTGTGCAAGCAGGGCGCGATGAGGGTTCAATGATTTCGAGATTCCAGCGCCCCACGATCGCCCTCACGAGCATTAATCTTCCGGCAACGAAATCGATCGGCAATGCGAGAACAGCTCTCGTTCCAGGGTTTAGTCCAAAGAATGTAAGGCTGTCTTTTGCGCTTGCAATGACCGATTCCCGAGTGTGTGAGATTTCCTTAGGCGTTCCACTTGATCCAGATGTTTTAAATTCAAGCGGACTTGCGGGGTCCTGAAACCAGTCCACCAGTGTTCTCGCGATGCCATCTGTCCATCTGGGTCTTCCTTTGTATGCTTCAAAGTCGGTGGCTCCAGTGGAAGACAATGGGAAGCTTTGCCCTTGAAGTACAATCGAACCTGGCTTCTGTTGCTGAGCATACAATTTTCCATCCTCAATATACATGGTCGAAGCCGTGTTGTTCGTAAACAAACCACCCGTCCCCAGACCTTGTGCAAGCCCTTGAAGTGTGGGGTGGGTTTCTAAAAGCCCAGCGACCCACTCAGCGATGGCCGACAGTCCCACGTTAGACTCCAGGGCAGATGTAACCCACCAACCGATGCCCAATTCATTTGCAAGGGCAATCCACTTTTCTGATTCATCCAATCCGCCTATTAAGCTGGGTTTTAAGATGAGGTATTTGGGTTTTGTTTTCTCCAAGAGCGCCCTTCTTTCAGCGTGAGAATTCACACCTATTAATTCCTCGTCGAGCGCTATGGGAATCGGAGAAGCAGCGCACAATGTTGCCATTTCATCATATTGACCCGCAGGTATCGGTTGTTCAATGCTGTGGATGTCCAGGTCTGCATTCGACAGTGCCACGAGTTTTTCAAGGGCAGTCATGCCATCGCCCGAGTCTCTTCCAAAGGCACCATTTGCATCTATTCTTATTGTGAATTCTTCTGCAGGGCATTTCCTTCGAATCTCTCGCAGCATTTCAAGTTCCTCATTAAATGGGAGCGTTCCTACCTTGAGCTTGATGGTCTTAAACCCCTTGTTCACAAGGATGTCTACCTGTTTAAGCATGCCTTCTGCACTGTCCATCCAGACCAAACCATTGATCGTGATTCCACCCGACCACTGGGGCTCGCCGCCTCTTTTGAGGCTTCTTAACGCTGTTTCTACGGCAAATCTAACGGAGGGAAGCGTGTGGGGTATTTCACGCACATTAATCCCGCTATTCGCTTGTAGTGTTTCTAAAAATGAAAGAACTTCTTCCTCAGATTCGATGCTTAGTCCAGGAATGAGGCTGCATTCTCCCACTCCTTTGCGTCCATGTTTGTCACAAATGGTGATCAGAAAACTGGGTTTGTGACAGAGCACATCGCGCGACGTTTGTGCGGGCTTACTGAACGTCAAAGGATGTGCACGATATGTGATGCCTGGCTCCATGTCTTCGAACTCTTCCAAGTTAAACGGTTACGCTAAGGATCATAAATAGCGCAACCACGAAAGCGCTTAACGCAATCTTTTTTAATTCCTGATCGA
>JAQCID010000045.1 GCA_027618855.1 Bacteroidota bacterium
TCACATCACGTTTATGACACGGATGGTGTTTATGAAGTCAATGTTCAATATTGGGATTCAAATTGTCCCAATGGTGTAGAACTTACTGTTGTGATTCAAGTTGAAGGTTGTGGAGAAGTGGATTGCATAGATGAAGATCAAATCGACCTAGATGCGCTGTGTACAGAAGAATATGCGCCTGTTTGCGGTTGTGACAATGTCACCTATTCAAACATATGCAATGCAATCCACTACGGAGGAGTTACATCTTGGGTAGAAGGAGAATGTACAACTGCTGTAAATGATTTAGAGGACACTCCAGTTTGGAAGGTGTTCCCTGTACCTACATCAGATGGTCTTACCGTGGAAGGATTGCCTCTCGGGGTTTGGTCTATGAAACTTTACGATTCACAAGGGCGAGAAGTTCTCAAGAAGGATATTGCGAACGGAGACTTTATTTCTATGGACCGCCTCAATGCAGGGTATTACACACTCCAAATTGTGGGTTTAGAAGACTCTGTTAAAAGAGTAACAATACAGAGATAGGGCCGGCCGTTAGTGTATATCTTCGCCATGCAAAAATTTGCAAAACACAAATTTCTGATTGAATGCGCTACGATCGTTTAAATATTATTACGGGATGGACTGTTTGGGCTGTCGCTACTATCGTCTATATGCTGACGGTAGAACCTACTGCCAGTTTTTGGGATTGCGGAGAGTTTATCGCTTCAGCATATAAACTAGAAGTGGGTCACCCTCCTGGGGCTCCTTTATTTATGCTTTTGGCGCGAGGTCTTATGGTTTTTGCCACCCCAGAATGGGCTGCATTTGCGGCCAATTCGTTGTCCGCTTTAAGCAGTTCGTTTACGATTCTTTTCTTGTTTTGGAGTATCACACATCTGGCCCGACGTTTCTCAGGTGGGTTTACAAAAGAGCCAACTTCAGCTGAGAGATGGGCTATTTTAGGATCAGGAGTTGTAGGTGCGCTCGCGTATACATTTTCAGATTCGTTTTGGTTTAGTGCCACAGAAGGAGAGGTGTACGCTTTGTCATCCCTTTTTACTGCCGCGGTGTTTTGGGCAATATTAAAATGGGAGAATGAGGCAGATGAGCCTGGAGCCACGCGTTGGATCATCTTAATTGCGTACCTGATGGGTCTTTCAATTGGCGTTCACCTCTTGAATCTTCTTGCAATTCCTGCGATGGCACTTGTGTATTATTTCCGCAAATATGAATTCAGTTGGAAGGGGCTTGTCATTACTGGGGTAGCCTCTATTGCGTTGCTTGGGTTTATTCAAATAGGCCTTATTCAGGGTGTCATCAAGCTTGCAGGTGATTTTGAGAGGTTCTTTGTCAATTCAATGGGTCTTCCTTTTAATTCGGGAATTTTCGCATATCTGATTCTGCTAATTGCGCTCATAACGGCGCTCGTGATGTATTCTAGGAAACGGGGCTGGTGGGCACTCAACACCTTCGTGCTCAGTATTGCGATGGTGTTAATTGGATACAGCTCTTTTACGACCATCGTCGTAAGGTCAAGCGCAAATCCTCCCATGGATGAAAACGACCCAGAGAATTTTTTCCAACTGCTCAAGTACCTCAACAGAGAACAATATGGAGACAGACCACTTGTGACGGGTCCATACTGGGATTCTCCAATGGATATCGAAAAACAATATTCAGATGGTGGAGCGACTTGGGTCAAAAGTTTCAGTGTGAAGGAACAAAAAGGGACACGTGATGTACGTGTAAAATCTTTTAAAGGTGAGGTGACAGCGTTAAACTTCTTGTCGGAGTCAAAAAACGACAAGTATCGTGTCGTCGAAGAATATATTAATACAGGAGAGAAAAAAGGAACGGTTTCTAATTATGACTCCGATTATACCATGCTATTCCCACGCATGTATTCGTCTGACAGCAGACATGTGAAGGAGTACCGCATTTGGAGTAATTATAAAGGATACAATGAAGCGAGCAGATATACGAGCCCATTGGTTGACGAAGAAATGTCCCAGAGTGGTTTTATGCTCCACCTTCAGAAGGATATCCTAAGCGGCAACCTTTCTGAGGCTGTTTTAGGAAGAACACTCAAGAGACTTTTTGCGGATTATGGACAGAGATGGGACGGTGAGTTTGAAATACGTTCAAAGAACGAAATCCTTGTCCGTGACCCACAAACTGGTGGAATGAGACTCGCTCCTTTAGACGATCCAAGAGCTGTAGATGCGTTAACCCAAATGATCACGGATCGTCTTGCACAGGGTTTGGACAGAGGGAAAGGATTTGTAAAACGCCTAAACCAAGAAAAACGTTCTTATGAGTCCACAGCGGCAAGGGCCAAGGATTATACTGAGCAACAACAAGCCCTTGCATCCTTAGATAAAGTCTATGACGAGTTGCAGCCCACCTTGGGGGAAAACCTCAGGTATTTTATGGACTATCAAGTGGGGTGGATGTACTTGCGTTACTTCATGTGGAATTTTGCGGGGAAACAGAATGACTCTCAAGGACATGGAGATTTTCAAAGCGGAAACTGGCTTTCTGGGGTTGATGCCATTGACGCATTAAGGATTGGAAGTAGGGATACCCTCACTCAAGAGATGTCTGAAAACAAAGGGTTAAACAAATTCTTTTATCTTCCATTGTTGCTGGGTTTGATCGGTTTAATATTCCAAATCGCACGCGACCCACGCGGTGCAGGTACCGTAGGCCTGTTGTTCTTTATGACTGGACTCGCGATTGTCGTTTATCTCAATCAAACTCCGATGCAGCCCCGCGAGCGTGATTACGCCTATGTGGGTTCATTTTATGCCTTTGCGATGTGGATTGGTATCAGCGTTTTTGCCCTCTTCGATGCAGCGAGAAGAAGTGATTGGATGATTCACTTACGTGGACTTGGATTTCCTTTGGGAGTGGGGGTTGTGTTTTACTTTTTAGAACATCTCGGTGGAACACCTCATTACCTTTCATTAAGCATCTTATTTATGACGTTCTGCGGTGCGGTTCTTTACGGGATTGCACATGCTTCACGGCTCATGGGGTTGAACGAAAATGGACGTGCGCTTGCCCTTGTTGGGATGACTTTACTTGTGCCGATTCTGATGGCGTCTGAAGGTTGGGACGATCACAATCGATCACACAGAACGACGGGTGTAGATTTCGCGAAGAACTATCTAGAGTCACTTGCGCCTAACGCGATTCTGTTCACGAATGGGGACAATGATACTTTCCCGCTTTGGTATGCACAAGAAGTAGAGGGTGTTCGAACGGATGTCAGGGTGTGCAACTTGAGTCTTTTGAATACGGATTGGTACATAGACCAAATGAAACGCCGTGCATACGAGAGTGCTCCTCTTCCTATCAAAATGTCTGAGGAACAGTATCGACAAGGCACCAGAGATATTGTGCTTCTTGAGCCTACAAGTTCACCCGGTTTTGTCGATTTGAAAGAAGCTTTACGTACGGCGTTAGATGACGACATCCAGAAAAGTTATGGCGAGAAGAGTTATCCTTACTTCCCGACAAACAAGTTCAGTCTTCCCGTCGATTCCGCCCGTGTCATTGAGCTCGGGATCGTCAATGCTGACGAAGCATCAACCGTTGTTGATGCATTAGAATGGACTGTTGTAGATGGAAATGGCGATCCGTTACAGTACATCCTGAAGAATCAGCTCGCAGTATTGTCCATGTTGGCAAACAACAATTGGGAGCGCCCCGTATATTTTGCGGTGACTACTGGCGGAGATTCATACATCGGTCTTCAAGATTACTTCCGACTAGAAGGTCTCGCATATCGACTCGTACCGATTAAGTACGGTGACAACCCGAACCCGAATTTAATGGGAGGGATTGAATCAGATTTGATGTACAAGAACGTCATGGAGAATTGGAGCTGGGGAGGCATGGACGATCTAGAGCACGGAATTTATATGGATGAGAACAACAGGCGTATGGTCACAAATGTTCGGCTCCAAATGGCCAATCTCGCCGACGCTCTCATAGAAGTCAATGATCCACAACGTGCGCTGGAGGTGCTCGACAAATTACTTCTCGTAACTCCTCCGGAAAACGTTCCATATACAAGAGTTCTCATGCCCGTCGTAGAAGCGTATGCGGAGTTAGCAAGTTCAGACACGTTGCTTTCTCCAAATGCGAGTCGCCTGAGTGAAGATCAAAGAAAATCGTCGTTGGACAAAGCCCAAGAACTTCTTCAAGCGTTGTTTAAACAACAGGAGGAACTTGTCGAATTCGCACTTTCTTTAGATGCCGAGTATTTCACAGCGATGACCTCTGAGATTGATCTTGCGATTCAAGTCAATGACAGGCTGATTCGAGTGTATAAATATTACCATCCTGAAGATCCCATCGTCGATGAATTGGACGCGCGTTTGGGCGTTATGGAAGACCAAATTGAGGGCTACGAACGCAGTATTGTAGAACTTGGATTTATGGAGTTCTAAAAGGGGATGTTAGATGCTTAAGAAGGTAGCGATTTTATCTTCGGGTTCGGGCTCGAATGCCCAAGCCCTCATCTCGCACTTTGCCTCGCAAGAAAACATTGAGGTCGTATTTGTAGGGTCCAATCGTGCCTCAGCCGGTGTCCTAGAAAAAGCACGCTATTCAGGAGTACATCACGGTCATTTTACGAAAGAGGATCTTCACAATGGGACGGTATTGAACATCCTGGAAAAACTTGAGGTAGATTGGGTGTTGCTTGCGGGATTTCTGCTCATGATTCCCATTGAATTTTGTCGTCGGTATCAAGGTCGAATTTTAAATATTCATCCTTCGCTCCTGCCCAAGCATGGTGGAAAGGGAATGTTTGGGATACGGATACATGAAGCCGTTTTTCAAGCAGGTGAAAAAGAAAGCGGGATGACCATCCATTACGTAAATGAGCGTTATGATGATGGTGCCGTGGTATTTCAGTGCCGTGTAAAAATAGATGATGTCACAAATGCCCAGGAAATTGCTGACAGAGTGTTGAAACTTGAACACGCGTATTACCCAAGAATTTCGTCGGAGTTAATTACTTTGGGCAAATAAATAAATAAATAAATAAATTTGATTTTATGATTGTTGACCTAGCACAACTTTTGAAAAGCACAATGGTGCTTTTTGCCGTGATTGATATTGTGGGAAGTATCCCAGTTTTAATGGATGTGAAACGTAAATCGGGGGACATTCATCCGGGCAGAGCTTCCTTGGTGGCACTTGGGATTATGCTGGCATTTTTATTTATCGGAGAAGGGATCATTACATTTTTAGGTGTGGATGTCAATAGTTTTGCTGTCGCAGGTTCGTTTGTCTTGTTTTTTATGGCGCTCGAAATGATTCTAGGAATAGAGCTTTTTAAGAGTGACCCCTCTTCTATGAAAACCGCCACGATCGTTCCCGTCGCCTTCCCATTGATTGCTGGAGCTGGATGCATGACTTCGATCTTGTCGTTAAGAGCTGAATTTGAACAACTCAACATTATGATTGCCATCATTATAAATATGGCAATTGTCTTTTTCGTCCTTAAGAACTTGGGTCGATTGGAGAAGATACTCGGCGAAGGTGGCATTGCTGTTCTAAGAAAAGTATTTGGCATCATACTTCTTGCAATAGCCGTGAAACTGTTCGCAGATAATGCAAAGAATTTGATCTAATTTCCCTATAAAACAATGGCAAAGGTTACGGTATATACAGATGGTGGGGCGAGCGGCAATCCCGGTCCCGGAGGGTATGGTGCTGTGATGCTTTCTGGAAAACATTATAAAGAACTCAGCGGAGCGTTTCGTTTGACAACGAATAACAGGATGGAGCTTCTTGCCGTTATCCAATCCCTAGAGGCTTTAAAAACACCAGGTACCGATGTAACGATATACTCAGACTCGAAATATGTTGTCGACTCAGTCAAGAAAAAATGGGTCTTTGGATGGGTGAAAAAGAACTTCAAGGGAAAAAAGAACCCCGATCTGTGGAAGCGGTTTTTGAAAATTTATGAGACTCACAAGGTAGAATTTGTTTGGGTTAAAGGTCATGCAGGCAATGAATTCAACGAAGTAGCTGATAAATTAGCTGTTTCAGCTTACGCAGATGGAATCCTACCTTTAGAGGTGGATGTTGCATACGAAGCGTCAGAAAAGGATTAGATTTGCATTCCGAATAAACACATCAAGATGCGTACAGATTTATTTCAAGGACACGATTACTTTAATATGGATGACCTCCTCACAGAGGAGCAAAAGCTTATCCGCGATGCTGCTCGTGCTTGGGTGAAGCAAGAAGTGAGTCCGATCATTGAGGAAGCAGCTGAGAAGCAGGTTTTCCCTCAGCATTTACTTCCAGGTCTTGGCGAGATAGGGGCTTTCGGTCCCTATATCCCTGTGGAATACGGTGGTGCGGGTTTGGACCAAATTTCCTATGGTCTCATTATGCAGGAGCTCGAAAGATGCGATTCTGGACTGCGTTCAACCGCTTCCGTTCAGAGTTCTTTAGTGATGTACCCTATCTGGAAGTACGGTTCTGAAGCGCAAAAGATGAAATACTTACCCAAACTCGCTACAGGAGAGTGGATCGGATGTTTCGGCTTGACGGAGCCTGACCACGGATCTAATCCTGGTGGAATGATTACAAGCTACGTCGAAGATGGTGATGACGTCATCTTAAATGGAGCGAAGATGTGGATTTCCAATGCGCCATTTGCTCAAATTGCTGTGGTATGGGCGAAGAACGAGGAGGGTCGCATTCATGGACTTATCGTTGAGCGAGGAATGGAAGGCTTCACAACGCCTACCATGAAGGGCAAGTGGTCACTAAGAGCATCTGACACAGGTGAACTTATTTTTGACAATGTACGTGTACCCAAATCAAATATTCTTACCGAAAAATCAGGGCTAGGTGCTCCACTTGGATGCTTGGATTCAGCACGTTTTGGGATCGCATGGGGTGCGATAGGAGCAGCATTAGACTGTTACGATACAGCACTTCGCTACTCCAAGGAGAGGATACAGTTTGGCAAACCCATTGCAGCGTTCCAACTCCAACAGAAGAAGTTGGCTGAGATGATTACAGAAATAACGAAGGCTCAACTTCTTACGTTTCGCTTGGGTCAACTTCGCAATGAAGGACGTGCCACTACGGCTCAAATTTCGATGGCCAAACGCAACAATGTCGATATGGCAATTACCATCGCTCGTGAAGCGCGTCAGATGTTAGGGGCAATGGGAATTATGAATGAATACCCGATTATGCGTCACATGATGAATCTTGAATCGGTGATTACCTATGAGGGCACACATGACATTCACCTCCTGATTACAGGAATGGACATCACTGGCGAAAACGCTTTTAAGTAAGGTTGATCGAAGCGTCCGAGATGAAGGCTGAATAGATCGGATTTAATCAGCGTCCTCAAGGACAGGGAATGTAGAACGGAACCCTTCTAGGGTAGAGCGATTGCAAACAAGCGTGATTGATTCTCCCTTCTGGGCATCACTTAAAATGTTGCCATACGGGTCTACACCTAAACTATCTCCACGATAGGCAATCATGTTTGGGTCAGAACCTGTACGATTTACGCCTACGACGTAGCATTGATTTTCGATTGCTCGGGCTTGGAGCAACGTTCTCCATGGATGACGACGTACTTCAGGCCAGTTCGCCACGTAAAGAGCGACATCGTATGTGTTCGAAATAGAATTCCTCGCAAAACAGGGGAACCTCAAGTCGTAACATATCTGTAGGAGGATTCGCCACCCTCGGAATTCAACTACTTTTCGCGCTTCTCCTCCTTCGTAATGTTCGTTCTCTTTCCCAAACGTGAAAAGATGTCGCTTGTCATAGAATTCGAAACTTCCATCAGG
>JAQCID010000046.1 GCA_027618855.1 Bacteroidota bacterium
AGTTTGAAGCGGGATTTGATGGACAATTAAACGAGGTTGAATCTACAGTCAAAGCCCAAGGCACAGATGGGCAGGGTTTGGTTGGCTCAGGCTTCGAAGATGAGCTTGTGACAAGATATCCGAATGGAGGCAGCAACATGCGCACTTTCGGTGCGTTTACTTCTGCAAAGAGATCGTTGGGGGAAAAAGAGTTTCACTTCGGGTTGAGATATAGCTTTACTTCGTTTGACGCCAGATTTCTTCCCACAGAGTCTCTCCAGTTGCCTTTTTCAGAATTACAATCAGCACATGGCGCTTTAACCGGAAGTATAGCCGCAGACATCCCTTTGGGTGACAATATTTCGTCGATTTCATCGCTGTCATCAGGATTTAGACACCCAAACATTGATGATGCAGCAAAGGTTAGAGAGAAAGGAGGGTATGTGCTTGTGCCAAATGATTCGCTCAATGCAGAGTATTTATACAGCCTAGATGAAAGCATTACTTGGAGACATCCATCAGGCCTGTCTATTTCTGTCGCGGGGTTTGTGAGCCTTTGGACTGAAATCATTGCCCCCGTTAATTCGACGCTATATGGACCAGATTCACTAAAAATAGATTCACTAGAAATAGATGGAGAATTTTCTAGAATTCAGCGCAACGAAAATGCCGGAAATGCAATCATCAGAGGGTCAACTTTTGAAGTGAATTATCCCATTTTGGAGAACATGAATTTTAAAAGTTCGCTAAACTTTACAAAGGGATATCTTTTGGATTCGAACAATCCACCTCTTGCGCACATCCCTCCAACTTTTGGCAAAACATCGCTTGAGTATTCAAACAAGAACTGGTCCTTAGAAGCTTACGCTTTATACGGTGGTGCAAAAAACATCGATGATTACGGTCCTGGTAGTACAGACAACATTCAAGAGGCGTTAGAAAATGGCACTCCATCTTGGTGGACGCTTAATCTAGAGTCGCAGATCTCGTTTAATGAGCATCTACATGCCCAGTTGGGTGTGTCAAATATTTTCGATTTGCACTACAAATCTTTTGCTTCTGGCATTTCTGCTCCTGGTCGTGGTGCATATATCACGCTTCATGCCATCTTCTAATTGTCAGCCACGACTTACCTTGCCACCATGCAGTTTTCTGAGGTTTTAGGCCAAACCCAAATATCTTCTTTGCTACGCGAAGGTGCGAGATCAAAAAGGATCGCTCATGCCCAACTCTTTGATGGGAATGAGGGCTCGGGATCGCTCGCTCTGGCAAGAGCCTATGCTCAATATTTACACTGTGCAAATCCATCAGAAAGTGACTCTTGTGGAATATGTCATTCCTGTAACGCACATCGTAAACTTCAACACCCTGACCTACATTGGACCTTCCCGTTTTTTAAAAATGACGGAAGTGGACGCTCAACATCGGACCCATTTCAAATACTTTGGAGGGAGTGTATGCTTAAGTCGGGCTATATCGGATTAGAGGATTGGCTTTCAAAAATCGGAGCAGATAAAAAACAGCTGTTTATTTCTGTAGATGAAGCACTTGAGATTAATCGAAAATTAGGTCTTAAGTCTTTTTATGGGGGATTTAAAATTCTGATTTTCTGGTTGCCAGAAACGATGCGCGTTGACACCGCAAATAAATTACTGAAACTGATCGAAGAGCCCACAGATAAAACTGTAATTATATTTGTTTCTCAGAATTCTGACAGACTTCTTCCTACGATTTTGTCACGGCTTCAACGCATTCATATTCCAAGACTTACAGACTCTGAAGCCGCGGAAGGTATTGCGAAGATTACGGGTGTTTCGTCCGAAACTGCACTGGGGTGGGCCCATGTCACAGAGGGGAATATTTCTGCTGCTGTTCGACTCTCTAAATCTGGAGAGGAAACGCCTGATTTGGAACTGTTTTCTGCCTGGATGCGTGCATGTTGGGCCCGAGATGGAGAGGCACTACTGAAAGCGGCAAACGATTTCGCGTCTCCTGGTCGGGAATCACAAAAGAGGTTTTTAACCTATGCTTTACATATGGTACGTCAATGTATTTTGGGCAACTACGGCGCAGATTCTTTGATTCGATTAACAGATGGAGAAACAGTATTTATATCGAAATTTCAGAGATTTATTCATGAAAAGAATGTAGTTTCATTGCGTGCTTTATTAGAGGATGCACACAAGGATATTTCCGGAAATGTCAATGCCAAAGTTGTTTTTTTTGACCTGAGTATCCAGGTGCATATACGATTACGTACAGAGATTTAATAAAGATATACCAAAGGCAAAATGCTAAACGTGAAAAACGTATCTTCGTTGCACGATGGGATGTAGTAGTTGTAGTTCAGGGGCCGATGGTCTGCCGAAAGGTTGTAAAAACAACGGAAGTTGTGGAACGTGTGGTACGGGTGGGAAAACTACATTTGATTGGCTTGAGGGCATTGCGCTCCCTGCTGGAACTTCAATATTTGACATCGTTGAAGTTCGATTTAAAAACAACCGAAAAGGTTTTTTTAGACGCAAATCGAAAGACACTTATTACGTAGGAGATGTTGTTTCCCTTGACTTAAATCCGGGTATTGACGTTGGGGTCGTTTCTCTCACTGGAGAATTGGTTCGGACTCAGATGTCGGTTAAAAAAGTGAGAGACGATCACGAAGTCAAGAAAATAGTTCAGAAGTCCACGAAAGAAGAAATAGAGATTTGGCAAAGTGCGAGGCAGAGAGAAGATGAAACCAGGCTTAAGTCGAGAGAGATCATAAAACGCCTCAAAATTCCTATGAAACTGACCGATGTCGAGTTTCAAGGGGATGATAAAAAGGCGACGTTTTATTACATATCGGAAGAACGCGTTGATTTTCGTGAGCTTGTACGTGAGCTCGCCGCTACGTTTAATATAAAGGTTGATATGCGCCAAATAGGTGCCCGTCAAGAGGCAGCAAGAGTGGGCGGCATCGGATCTTGTGGAAGGGAACTTTGTTGTTCAACTTGGCTTACTGATTTCAGGTCGGTATCCACCAGTTCGGCTAGATATCAGCAGATGGCCCTTAACCCAGTTAAATTGGCTGGACAATGTGGTAAATTAAAGTGTTGCTTAAACTTTGAGTTGGACCAATACGTTGAAGCGGTGAATGATTTCCCATCGCCCAACACAAAAATCCAAGTCTCAAAAGGAAAAGCCGTTATTTTTAAGATGGATATCTTCAAACGAGTCGTTTATTTTTTGGAGCTTGGAGATAAAGGTGGAGGTCCTGTTGCTGTTCCGTTAGACGAGGCAAAAAAACTTATTGCAAAATCAGACAAGGGCGAACACATTGATTCACTCTCACAATTTGCCATTCAAGAATTGCCAGATGAAGTTTCAAAGACGTACAGCAATGTTGTCGGTCAAGATGATCTTACTCGATTTGACGAGACAAAAAGAACGAAGTCTAAATCTGCAGGAAAGAAGATGGTCGGCAATCGGAATAAGAGAAAGGACCATAGAAGAGGCAGTCCTAAACCCCAATCTTCAAAGTAAAGATGTTGCCTAGCCCCAAAGCAATATTTTATCTCACACTTGGTCTGGTATTTTTTAATTCTTGTGGAGATTTTCCCATTTCAAATAGTTCTGTTGAGATTGAACCCGATGGTTGGTATGCGATTGATATCACTTCATTTGAATGGGATATCGTAGATCTTGATTTGAAATATGATGCGCTTATAGATATCCGCCATAATTCGGACTATCCATATTCCAATCTCTATTTATTTCTCGACTTCACCTTCCCCAATGGCAATCAAAGACGGGACACACTGGCTTGTGAACTTGCAGATGAAAGAGGCAGGTGGTATGGTTCGGGCATCGGTGATATCATTGACCACAGGGTTTCTTTTCAAGAAAATTTTGAGTTTCCGATACATGGGAAATATCGATTAAAAGTAGCGCATGGTATGAGGCAAGATCCACTGATGGGTGTCACTGCTATTGGGTTTAGGCTAGAGAAAAGCCAAATGTCACAATGACTCCAACCGTTGTTTGTGTTGTATCTTAGTTGTCCGCAAGAAAAACAACAACATAGTTCTAGATGTATTATAACAAAAGATTTCTCTTATCTGCTTCTTTGGCGACCACGATCATGTTCTCGACTTCTGCTCAAGAAGTGAAGAAATGTGGGATCAATGAGGCGACAGTGAGGACATTCGGAATGACTCCGGAAAGGCTTCAAAATCAATCCCCTGCATTCTCTCAACTTGAACGCGAAACAGCGCTTTATCTCAATTCGGGTGCTCGCGCGGAGGTTCTAACGATCCCTGTCGTATTTCACGTGATTCACAACAATGGTCCTGAGAATATTTCTACGGCTCAAATTCACGATGCTCTGGAGGTTGTAAACAGAGATTTTAATGCACTGAGCGAGGATCTTGATCAAGTTGTGCCCGCGTTTGAGAATATTATTGGAGATGTTCAAATGCGATTTAAATTGGCGCGTAAGGACCCTAATGGGGTTTGCCACTCTGGCATCAATCGCATTGTTAGCGCTGAAACGTATATCGGCGAAGAGGACATGAAACTGCTGATTCAATGGCCCAGGAATAAGTACTTAAATGTTTGGGTTTGTTCTGATGCATCCGGTGCAGCAGGTTACAGTTTATATCCTAGTTCTGTCAATGGTTCAGACAACTCAGATATGGACGGTATTGTCATACAAGCTACATATACAGGTTCGATCGGAACGAGTAACAATTTCCGTTCAAGGGTCTTGACTCACGAAATTGGACATTGGTTAAACCTCCGTCATTTGTGGGGCAATTCAAATTCACCAGGCGAGGATGACAATTGTGACAATGATGACAATGTATCTGACACCCCCAACAGCAAGGGTTGGACGGTGTGTAATTTGGAAGGTATTTCATGTGGTTCTCTAGACAACGTACAGAATTACATGGAGTATGCTTACTGTGGCAGAATGTTTACTGAAGGCCAAAAAACACGACTTCGAACTGCAGCCTTATCCTCTGTAGCCCAACGTAATCAGCTGTCGACTCAAGCGAATCTGATCGCAACAGGTCTTGAGGGAGATCCAATCTTATGTGAGGCAACATTTTCAGTCGATGAACATGTGATTTGTGTTGGGGACAGTATTCATTTTATTGACGAGAGTTTTCATGACGTGAACCATTGGTCTTGGGACTTTGCTGATGGAAGTACCATCTCTGGATCAGAAGAAGGAATACATAACGATTTGTACCACATTTTCAATGCTGCAGGTACGTATGAAGTTGTATTGACGGCAAGCAATGGTTTTGAATCTCTTGCTTCGGTACCTACAAACGTCACAGTTCTTACTTCAGGCGCGATGGAGAATCCTGCAATTCAAGGATTTGAAGCCGCTTCATTTCCTTCAGAGGATTGGTTTGTCATCGATCAATTAAATGACGGAGGCTGGGAAATGACTGAGGAAGCATCATTTTCTGGCTCTAGATCTCTTCACCTCGCAAATTGGGGCAATGATATTGAGTTCAATAAGGACTTCTTATTGACAAGTACGATTGATCTAACTGGGGCGACAGAGGTTAGGATTGCATACAAATGGGCATATTGCTTTAAAGGGACCAGCGAAGAGGATGACACAGACGATAGATTAAGGATCAGTGTCACGGGAGATTGTGGCAATGACTGGGATCTTCGAAAGATGCACAGAGGCTACACCACACTTCCTTCAGCTCCCCCGCATTATTATCCTTTTGTGCCGGAAAGTTCTGATGAGTGGAATGAGTTCACTCTTATTTTAGACCAACCCCAATACCTGACATCCTACTTCAGGGTCATGTTTGAGTTTGAAAGTAGATTAGGCAATGATATCTTTCTCGATGATATCAACATTACGGCGTACGATTCTTCTATGCTTGCGATAGAACATTGGTCGATGGACCCTGAGTGGGAGCTTTTCCCGAATCCTTCCGATGGAGAGTCCACTCTGAGCTGTACGACATTGTTTCATCACGATACCCGAATTGTTATTTACGATGCAATGGGCCGAATTGTAGACGCTGTATTTGAAGGTCCTCTCCCGGCTGGAAATCACACCTTCACCTTATCTCCAATGAATTTAAGTCGAGGCACTTACTTTATCGTCGTTGAGGCTGAGGGCGTTCGTCGATCTCTTACCTGGATGATTAAATAGTCGCGTATATCATCGCGTACATCTTCTAGATAATTTATTGGTTCATTAAAAAGCCCGCGATGATGCGGGCTTTTTAATTGTTTATTTCTAAGAAGTTTCAGTCTTTCGAACCAAGCATAATAGACACACATCCTTCGTGAATCAGAGCTGCCTCACTCTGTGGAACGGAAATGCGTATCGACAATTGTTGTGTGTTCTCTATACTTAGATCAACATGGTCTGATCCATCGGTATTTCTCCAAATGGAATTCCCTTGGGAATCATATAGACCAAACTCAACAGCACCCAGTACAGGGTGAGAACAAACCACGACTCTGTAGTTTACTCCACCATAGAACGCCATATCTAATTCAGCAACATCGCCGGGAATTAATACGGCAGCGTTGTAATTGTCGTTTTGGGTGTAATCTTCCAAAATAGGAAGGCAATTTCGTTTTGTAAATGCACGGCATTGGCTTGAAGCTTCAGCTGCAAAAAATGCGAATGACGCAAGTAATAGGATTGTGTATTTCATCTCTGCTTTCATTTTACGACGCTTTCGCGAGATTGTTACGTACGAGTGCTATTGCCTCTGAAATGGCTGAAATTGTTTCATCATCGGCCTTAAGTTCGTTTCCACCGCTGATCACAATAACACCTTCTTGATTGTCTACTGTATGAGCCGCATCTTCACCAGAATCGACACCATCAAAGGCAATAAGTACGGGTTGAAGTTGTGATATCATGCTTTCAATTGCAGGAGAATCAGAGTAGCTGTCGATTAAATCTAACACGTCCTCAAGGATAAGTTTTTGTTCTGCAATCCGCTGTTTTAATCCATCTGTGGCGCCATCTAATTCTCTTGTGGCGAGATAAAGACCCTCAACCCATCCTGCTGCAACGACCAAACCAGATAGGTCTTCGTGTCCTGCTGATTTTAATTGTTGGTTTAAATCAAAGAACGCTCTGGATACAATTGTTACAATTGTATCCTTGTTTGCTCGATTCTTTTCAGCTCTAGAGATAATATCTTCACTGAGTATAGAACCTACACCGAGTTCCTTGCTCAACGTTTTCACAGCCTCCAAATATTGGAGGGCTTCAGCGTTCTTTTGGAAGATAGAAGCATAGCTTACATCTGCGCCATATAGACCCAGATGTATTGCGTGATCTGTGCTCATACCGTCTTGGTCAGCCAAAGATAAGTTGCACAAGTAATCGGCATTAAAGGGTAGCCCTTCCTTTTGAATGATCCTTGCAGTCTCCATCGGAGATGGAGCCGCTCGAAATATTTTCTTAAGCGTTTTTGTACGTTGCGCGAGAGTTGCTCTTTCGGTTTCAGATGAATGATCATCGGCGGCACCATTTGTAGTGCTAGAATCGCCGCACCCCCATGACAAGGCTGCTACAGCTATTGTGAACGTGAGACTTTTACGGAATAAAGATTGAATGCTCATTTATTTATATTCTGAGTTGAGATGTTGAAGTTGGTGATTCTTTCCTTCTATACGCAAACTACCACTAAAAGTTCTACACGTTGAAGTGTTAAGCGTAAAAATATAGTATTTAGGCTCTAATAAGCATCTAACCAATCATTGCCCGAATTTATGTCTACGATTAAAGGAACATTAAGTTCCACAGCCTCCTCCATACATCTTTTAACCAAAGCCCGAATCACCTCTAACTCCACTTTGGGAAC
>JAQCID010000047.1 GCA_027618855.1 Bacteroidota bacterium
TACGACACCACTGGACACATCCTCAAGTACCGGTCACCTCATCTTGTGCGCTTCGATGCCCAATGGACTCACCCGAAAGGGTTTGTAGGTGTAAGCGCTCGATACCAAAGTGTGTTGCAGAACTTTGACAAGGCATTTGTCACTTTTGAGGATCTTGAGTTTGTTGACTGGGGGCTTAATGATTGGCTTGAAGACCATCCTACTCTTCCATGGATTATAGACCTTAGGGTAGGCTTTAATGTGTTTGATCATTCTCGGCTTTCTGTCGTAGTAAGCAATCTTTTGAACGAGGAATATAGTATTAGGCCATTGGCCATTGAATCACCTAGATTGGTGAATGTCGTGTACACTTACGAAATTGAATGATGAATATTGTCGCCATCATACCCGCTAGATTTGGTTCAACACGCTTCCCTGGTAAACCGCTGGCGCTAGTGGGAGGAGTTACGATGATTGAACGTGTTGTACGAAGAGTAGAGGGGTCGAACGTAGTCGACAGGGTTGTCGTTGCTACAGACGACAAGAGGATTGAAGAGGCCGTTAAAAAGTTTGGTGGAGAAGTTGTAATGACGCCTGTCGATTGTCCAAACGGCACCTTTAGATGTCAGGCGGTGATTGCACACCTTGACCCCAAACCAGATGCCATTCTCAATGTCCAGGGTGATGAGCCTTTTGTGCATCCTGAACAGCTCAAAGAACTGGTCCATTTGATTCGAAAACCTGGAGCATCCATCGCAACACTTGCGATTCCAATGCAACATTCGGATCCTGGCAGAGAGGATGTAAACCGAGTGAAGGTCGTTCGGAATTTGAATGGCAGAGCGCTGTATTTCAGCCGGAGCCCTATTCCCCACTCCGAAGGTCCTTGGTTACAACATGTCGGGTTATACGCATTTACCACAAGCACTCTGGAGGCCCTTGTTGAACTACACCCCACGAAATTGGAAGAGAGAGAAAGTCTCGAGCAACTGAGGTGGCTGGCACATGGATGGAGGATCGATGTAGGCACGACAAATCACCGCACTCCATCGGTTGACACGCCTGATGATTTGAAAAAAATAGAGTCTCTATTAGGTGATGGGTGGTCCGTGGACTGAGCGTATCTTAGCCAAATGTTAAATCGAATTTATATTGTCTCTGTGTTGGCACTTTTCTCGTGTTCTACTCAGTCTGACAATCAAAACAACTCTATGTCTGACTCTTCAAAGAATTTCATTACTAGCGAACAGCGACTTGCAAAACAAGATGTCATAGCCCCCAATGCGAAGGTGATCCCTCACGCGACGGTGATCCATAATTTGGAATTGAATGACGATTATTTCTGGATGCGTTTGAGTGATGAGCAGAAGGAAGCAAAGACTCCGGATGACCAAACCCAGGATGTTGTCGACTACCTAAATGCAGAGAATGACTACAAAGAGTCAGCGCTTGCGCCCACGAAAGATTTCCAGAGCGAACTGTTTGATGAAATCGTAGGGAGAATCGTTAAAGACGATGAGAGTGTCCCGGTTTTTTATCGTGGGTACTGGTATTATTCTCGTTACGAAGAGGGAAAAGAATACGCATTCGATTGCCGAAAAAAAGACAGCCTAGAAAACCCTGAAGAAATGCTTCTCGATGGGCCACAATTGGCAGAAGGCCACAGTTATTTTGCAATCGGAGGATCGAGCATAAGCCCAAACAACAACATCATCGTCTACGGAATAGACACCGTAAGTCGCAGACAATACACCTTGCGCTTTAAGGATCTTACAACAGGCGTCGTTTTTGAAGACGAAATCCCAGAAACAACTGGAGGGGCTGTTTGGGCGAATGACAACAAAACAATATTCTACACAAAGAAAGATCCGGTAACGCTTCGCAGCTACCGCATCCTGAAGCACATCTTGGGGACGGATTTAAGTGAAGACGTGGTCGTCTACGAAGAGACAGACGACACCTTTAATATTGGGGTTGGGAAATCTAAAAGCGAGCGTTTCATTATGATCGGTTCGCATTCAACACTCAGCAGTGAAACGCGATATATCGATGCCGACAAACCCAACTCAGAGTGGACTGTTATTCAGGCACGCCAAGACGATCACGAATATCATGTAAGTCATTACGGAGACCATTTCTACATCCAAACAAACGCTGAGGCAAAGAATTTCAAGCTGGTAAAAACATCCATCGAAACGCCTTCTCGCGAACACTGGGTAGATGTGATTCCTCACCGCGACGATGTCCTTTTTGAAGGAACTGAAATTTTCGAAGACTTTCTTGTGATTGGGGAGAGAAAAGAGGGTCTTACAAATATTAGAGTGAAAAGTTGGGATGGTTCTGAGGACTATTATCTTGAATTTAACGACCCTGCCTATATGGCTTATGTAGGGACGAATCCAGAATTCAAGTCTACAACGCTGAGGTTTGGTTACACATCTCTTACCACTCCGAACACCACCTATGAGCATTCGTTTGACGACAAGTCTCGCACCCAACTCAAGCAACAGAAAGTGCTCGGAGGCGATTTTAATCCTGCGAATTACACAAGCGAACGCATCATGGTCGAGGCGCGAGATGGCGCACAAGTTCCTGTAAGTATTGTCTACAGAAAAGACGTGAAGATGGACGGGTCAAGCCCCCTGCTCTTATACGCATACGGCAGTTATGGTTACAGTATGGATCCTGGATTTTCTAGTACAAGACTCAGTTTGCTTGACCGAGGGTTTGTGTACGCCATGGCGCACATCCGTGGCGGATCTGAGATGGGTCGCAATTGGTATGAGGACGGTAAGTTGTTTAAGAAGATGAACACGTTCAACGATTTTATCGATTGTGGCAAGCATCTCGTTGCAAACAACTATACATCACCTGATCATCTTTATGCGATGGGGGGCAGTGCTGGAGGTCTTTTAATGGGGGCAGTCATGAATCTTGAACCAGAGCTCTTCAATGGAATCGTTGCCGCTGTGCCGTTTGTCGATGTGATTAATACGATGCTCGATGAAAGCATTCCGCTCACAACGGGTGACTTTGATGAGTGGGGTAACCCGAAAAACAAAGCTTATTTTGACTATATGATGAGCTACAGCCCCTATGACAATGTCTCGAATCTCAACTACCCGCATACGTTAATAACGACTGGGTACTGGGACAGTCAAGTGCAGTATTGGGAGCCCGCGAAATGGATTGCAAAGCTTCGAGATCACAAGCAAGACGACAATCTGTTAATCATGCATTGTAATATGGAGACTGGACACGGGGGAGCTTCGGGACGATTCGCTCGTTTTAAAGAAACCGCCATGGAGTACGCCTTTCTATTTATGCTTGAGGGAATCGATAAGTAAGGACGTCTATAGAAAAGCAATCCTATGAGATTTCGTCGCCTTACAGAAGAGGAATTTGCCGCTTTGGAATCTGAATTTATTAAGTTCCTTTCATCTCAGGGGATTGATGCCGCAGAATGGCAAAAAGCGAAAATCGAAAATCCCCATAAGGTGGAATATCTACTTGATGAATTCAGTACGTTTTTTTGGGAGTCAACGACTTCGAGAATTACTTACCTGGAAAAGCTCTCGGATGAAGATCGGTGGGTTTTTAAATTCGACGAAACAACAGCACGTGTTTTACGTTGGTTTTCAGGCAAAAATGGTATTGAACCCGAAGTGTATAAAGGCACCAAAGAATTTCCAGAGGAGGCACGAGGGCGAGAAATTTTTATGCTGCTTGAACAAGGTTTGTTGCCATGTACTGAGGACAGGCATCCCGAGCTAGAGGAACTGTTTAAAGAAGTTTAAAGTCCTTTAAGCCACGTCGCTGTGCGACCCGATTTTCTGGCTTTTGCCAGGTCTACGCGGGCAGTAAGTTCTGACTCATATTCACCCAGTGCAACAAGATACAGCTTGTTATGTGATTGGTAGTGCTGCGTGGGAGAATAGCCTTCTTTTCTGAGTGTATTCGCAAGCGACTTGGCGTTTTCCTCAATTGAAAATGCACCCCCTACGATCAAGAAGTTTATTTGCTGAGGAACGACAGGCGCTTCTGCAACAGGAGGCTCTACAGGAATCGGGTCTGGCGCATAGTTAATCACGAGCGCATCGTCTATTTCTTCTGAGGCATTGTCTGAAATAACCGGAATTGAATTGTCAGAAGGAGTAAAGCTAGAAACAACCACTTCCGTATGAAGAGATGGAAAAACACTCATTAAAGTGTTTGAAGATTCGGGTTCGGTGAGCATCCATGTACCTCCTAGCGCGAGTGGAATTGCAACAACAGCTGCGACTCTTGCCAAACGAACTCTGAATGGAATGACTTTCGGTTCTGGGACAACTTTCTTGTCCGAAGGTGTTGTGACGGGTGCTTCAATGACGGGTGCTTCAATGACAGGCGCGACAATGACAGGCAGATCAGATGTCAACTCTCGTGTCGCTAATGGAATCCGAGCGTGGCCAAATGAGCCCAGCATTCTCACCAATTCTGCATCGGGGAGAAAACGAACCAAACCATCGTCACTTGTGTAAAGTCTGCCCAGTCTAGGGATTTCAATCGGCCTGCCGCTTTTGAGCTCTTCGATCATGTTGTTCGCCTCAGACGCAACAAGCTTCCTTGCCTCAGTATAGTCCAAACCCTTTGCGCGCATTATTTCTTGGGCGAGCAAACCATCGTTGTAAACGAGGTTTGGGTTAAATAAAACATCACGGGATGGAGGAACCATTTCTTCCTTATCCTCATCGTACCAAGCTGTTCTTTCATTACATACGAAACCACCCAATTCAGGGATAATTACGCAATCGTAATCTAGAAACATGCCGGGAAGTAGTGCGCGTGTGTACTTAAACTCCATAAGGGCAATATAGCCATGTAAAACGCCCCATTTACCTTACGCTTAAATAGGTTTTCAACCATCCATTCAGGCTATCTTAACAGCGCCAAATGACCGTGAATTAAATGAGGTCCGTCCTGGTCTTCATAACGAAGCGTATAGAGATAGACCCCATCTGCACAGAAATGAGTCTCATTTTGAAAAGCCCCAGTCCAAACCTCTTCTGCATCTTCCGAATAGTAAACTTCCTCTCCCCATCTGTTGTAAACAATAAGCCTGTAGCCTTGTAACCTGATGCCTTCAACGAAAAACACATCGTTGATTCCATCGTTATTTGGTGTAAAAGAAGTGGGGACGAATATCGGATAGAAGATGTCCAAAAACGTAGAATCCTTGCCTTCACAACCGGTTTCGTCTATCGCGTGAAAGACATACCACCCCGGCTCCAAAGAGGTGACTTCAGGCGTGGGACAGAAAGAACAACTTAGATTTTCAGCGGGAGTCCACCAGTATGTATCGCCAGAAGAGGACCCAAGAAGCCTGACCTGATCTAGCCATTCTACATCTCGATCTGGACCTGCATTCACGATTGGAGGTTGGCCTACATACACTGTGAGGACATCACTTGCTGTACATCCATTTGAATCCGTCACGTACACTGTAAATGTCGTCGTGAAACTCGGGAAGACAACTGTTTCGTCGCTGGTTGATTGAGACACGAGTGGAGAGGGCGACCAATTAAAGGTCGATCCATTTGGGTCTCCTCCCGAAGCACTGACAGCAAACTCCTCTCCTCGACAAATACTCCCGCTTTCTGAAGCTACCGCTGTAGGGACGATCACGGAAACAGAAATTTCATCCATCCCTATTCCGCATACGTTTTGAATGGATACTGTATATGTAATGTCTGAAGAGGGAGAGGCGTATGGGTTTTGGACATTCGATGAATTTAACGATGTAGTCGGTTCCCAAAGCCATGCGTCACCCACTCCACCGGGCAAAGAAGTGCCATACCCCGTACAAATCTCAATGGGCTCATACACCTGCCCCCCTGGTGCAGAAGGTACGACTGTCAATTGTATGGTTTGTGTGTCGCTACAGCCGAATTCATCACTTACAGTCACCGTGTACCCTGTCGTAACATTTGGGGAGGCTGAGACAGAGGGTTCTGAGGGGTCGTCTAATCCGCCCGGAGGAAACCACGAATATTCAACACCGCCTGTCGCAACAAGCTGAACATTGTCCCCCAAACAAATGGTGGTCGCCGGAGTATTAACCTCTGCTTCAACAAAGCCTACCTCCACTGTTACCTCAGCTTGGCCAGCACTACAGCCATTTTCATCGAACACTGTGTAAGTCGTTGTTTCTGTGGGAGTCGCGATAGGGTTAGGGATGTCAGTCGCACTAAGAGTGGGGTCGGCAAGCCAAAACAAAGCGTCAGACCCCCAAGCATTTAGCTGGACTTGGTCCCCGGGACAAATGGGAAGCACCAAATCAACCGTAGGGGCGATCGGGTCTTCTATCGTTAACTCTAAAGTCGCTGTTTGGGGATCTAAACATCCTTGTGGATCAGAAACTGTCAGAGACACAATCCAATCACCCGAAGAAGCATACGTGTGGTTTGGCTCGAATTCATCGCTGATCTCTCCATCACCGAATTGCCACAAATAGAGGCCCCCGCCTTGTGAGTTGTTGACAAATTGAATGGGTTCGTCAGGACAAATAATCTCTGGGGCCACCAGATCGATATCGACATTTATGAGGCCCAACTCAAATTTAAACAATCCCAGATTGCAATTGAAACTGTCGTTTGTATTGCTCCATGCTCCGGGGGTCGTCGGAAAGTCATCATTGCCACCGCACCCCGCACAAACCGCCTGATAAACTGTTCCGTTTTTATCAAATCGAGACGTTCCACCATCCACGTGTTCCGCTGAATTCGATCCCCCAAAACATGTTCCATATACAAAAGATTCTGCGCCCGGATTTAACATCCCTAACCAGAAATCGCTGTCATCGGTACTCCATTGATAGGCGTCTGCCGAGATGGGCATCCCCCCAGTGCCTCCAAAACTTGCAAAAGGTGAGTTGCCCGTGTTTGTACTTCCTCCCCAACCACTCATGTAAATTTGGCCACAATCACTCACCAGAAAAGCGGTAGGGCTAATGTCAATATTCCCGGAATTATTAGGGTTTCCAACCCGAGTATGCCAAAGCAAGTTCTGTAAGTTTTCATCAAAGCACGCCACAAACTGACCTGCATTTGGGCTCATGTCATAGACATCCCCTAAGAGGGGGGTATTGCCTTCGGTTTGGCCATAAAGATAAATGCGGTCATCTGCGTCAAGCTGAACGAAGTAGGACTGATCGTATGCGCTGCTTCCAAAATATGTGCTGGCGATCGGGGTGCCACCTCCGTTGGGAAATCGAGTGACAAAAGCATCTACAACACCTCCGAAAACGAACTGATATGACGAGCCCAAAGCGGGGTAATCGGTACTCCGAGTCCCTCCACAAACGACAGGTTCAAAAGCCGCAGTAAACTGAACTCCGTAAGCAGCGTCCGCTTGAGAACCACCCACATAAGACGACCATTCAAGCGCCCCAAGGTCTGGACTCATACGGAAAAGAACGCCATCTGTAGTTCCTCCATTGTAACTGGGATAAGGACCCTGAATCATAGGGAAATTCGTGCTCGATGTGACCGTTGCGATCCAAGGTCTGTCCAGTTCATCTACATTCACTTCGCCCCTGAAAACATCTCCATAATTGTAATTCAGCATGGCCCCTGAGTTAATCCCATCGTTGCCCGTGCCGCCCACATAGGTGCCATTTAAAAGCCCCATCGTACCCGAAGAAAACTTCAAGATGAAGAGGTCTGAACCGCTCCCGAAATCTCCTGGGAAGAAGCAACATCCTGCCAGATTT
>JAQCID010000048.1 GCA_027618855.1 Bacteroidota bacterium
TTTGTTTCACAACAACGGTCTAGACCCTTCATTTGAGAATGACCCCGGCAGAGTAAACGTTACCGGATTTATTTTGGATTCCGGCCTTTTTAAAACACCCACATTGCGAAATGTTGCTGTAAGTGCTCCATATATGCACGATGGTCGTTTTACATCTCTTGAAGATGTGCTTGAACACTACAACAGCGGAGGGGTCAGTTCATCAACGATAGATCCTTTTATGAAGTACACAACTGGGGGTTTAGAGCTTGCTCCACAGCAGAAAGAAGCAATAATCGCTTTTTTACACGCTCTGACCGACACAACATTTATTCAAAACCCAAATTTCCTCGATCCGCACTAGTAATTTTATAGGTTAGAAAACCTCTTCAAAACGTAACCTACAGCAGGTAAAATCGTAAGAATTACTATGTATTGTCAAAAACTCCTCAGTATTGCGACCACCTTACTCCTCCTAACCCTAGTAGGGACAGGTGCTAACGCTCAATGCCACGATCTTTTAGATGCCGACGGTGTTGCATCTTCTTCCCCGACTTGGTTTAGTTGTAATCCTGGTGATTATGATCTTTTTATACAAACGTCGACCGAATGGAATGATGTAACTGTCAACTGGGGAGATGGTACATCTGATGAAAACCTAGGGCTTTGGACCACAGCAAATTCGATTACACATACCTATCCTGATGTTTGGCAGGTCTATACCTTGACATTCACAAGTGCCGATGGCTGTGTCTTGACAGGAGAATTTATCAAAGAGGAATCCGTAAACCCATCCATTCAAATTCCTGAGGGTTGGGTAACGGATGCATGTGCACCGGCAACCTTGTTCTTTTTTAATGCCTCTACAAACGTAAGCGCGACAACCACGTTTACCTGGGAATTTGACGACGGAGTCACAGAGGTTTTTGACGCAACAAATGGAGGAGGAACTGTTCCACACAACTACTCTGTAGGGTCCACAGGATGCAATAGAGAAGTGACGCTGTCAGCGACGAACGCTTGTAGAAATCACGAGTTTGGTACAGGAGCAAGCGTTACGATTGACTACATCAACATTTGGGATTTGGACAATGCCGTGATCGGTGCGTCTTCCACTCAGCTTTGTTACCCCGACACGACTGTCTTGCTATCAAATATTACCGAGAAGAATTGCACAGCAAATGGCAATACAACTCAGCGGTTTGAGAAATGGAATTTCGGAGACCTTGACAGTGATGGCATCGATGAAGTCATCGAGTGGAGGCCTTGGACATCTTCGACGCCCTTCGAACTCGATCTTCCAGGCGTAGGGACTTATCATGTTATGCTATACGATTCTAGTTATTGCGGAATTGACTCCACTCAAATAGAACTCATCGTAAGAGCTCCGCTTTCTACAAATCTGACAGGACCAAACCAAGTTTGTGAAGGTCTTCCTGCAACCTTTTTACAAGATGAAAATGAAGCGACTGCGTTTTCCTGGAATTTCAATAACGGTGACGGTCAGTGGTATCCTGGAGGGTCTCCGTCTTTGACATGGACTTTTAATGACCCTGGCAACTACACTGTCCTTGGCGTCGTCATGCTTGCAGGTCAGGCAGAGTCTTGTCACGATACAGCGCGATTTGACATCCAAGTTAAACCTTCTCCTCAAGTGATCATTGAATTGTCCCAAACAGAAGGATGCGATTCATTTTCTGCCATCGCAGAAGAGATCAGTGGCGAGGGTGTCAATTATGAATGGACTTTTAATGTCGCCCCTGGAGCGCACAACGGAACGAGCACCCCGGAACTCTTTTTCGATGCCCCAGGCACCTATGTTGTGGGACTTGAAGTCACGGGTGCAAACGGATGTGTTCGGGCAGCAAATGTGACTCCAGAAGTGTTTGAAAGCCCGTCTGCCGACTTCATTAACGGAGTGGTTTGTGAAGGTGACACAACATCCTTTACTGACCTTTCTCTGGCGGCAGGTGGAGACCCCATTCTAACTTGGGAATGGTCTTTCGGTGATGGAAACCAATCTGTAGACCAACACCCAGTACACCTCTACAATTCACCTGGCGAATTTAATGTGAGTCTTGAAATCTCATCCGAACATTGCAACAATGTCTTGAATACGAATATTGAAGTAGAACCTGCACCCGCGATTACAGCCACCTCTGATGTGATCAATGGCTGTACTCCCTTGCTCGTCAACTTTGAGGCATCGAGTTCTGTGGATGCAAATGTGGTTTGGACATTCGGAGACGGATTGGGGTCAGATGAATCTGTCATTTCTCACACATACCTGAGCCAAAATATTACGGGGACAACGTTTATTGCCATCGCAAATGCAACCAGTCCATTCGGATGTGTTGCACGCGACACGATCCAAGTCGCTACGCTGCCTGGAGCACAAGCATCCTTCTCGGTATCTGCACCTGCGTGTGCACCTATGGAGGCTGCATTTACAAACAACTCTTCGAATTCAATTTCATATGCCTGGGACTTCACTGACGGAGTCACGAGTCTAGAGGATGCACCGTTACATACGTTCGAAAATACGACGGGTTTTCTTGAGACCTTCCCTGTAATGCTTATTGCTATTGCAGAAAACGGATGCAATGACACTACGATTGTCGGTGTATCCGTTTACCCCGAGGCCTTGTTCAATTTCATTTTACCAGAGGATGAAGGTTGCTCTCCTTTTGCAATCCAAATGCCTTCTCTAGGCGGAGCACAAGATATTATTTGGAGTTTTGGAGACGGCACACCCGACTCTAACATACCCATGAATACACACCTTTATACAAACGAGACGGAGTTTGTCGAAACACATCTTTTACATGTTGAAGGGCAGTCTAATTTCGGATGCGTAGGTGAATACAGCACAGAAGTCATTGTAAATCCACAACCCATCGCACAATTTTCTGCAGACATTCAAGTAGGATGCGCGCCCCTTTTGGTGAATTTTTCAGACAACAGTGAAAGGGCCATCACGCATACATGGATCTATGGCGATGGTGGGGAGGAAAATGGCTTTGGAGGCACTTCTCATGAATACACTTTCAATCATCAGGGGATGAGTACCGCAATTCGGGAAGTAACCCTCTTGGTGGAAGGTGTGGGTGGATGTATCGATACTGAAGTCATTGCTGTCGAACTGTACCCAGAGGTCGTCGCCGATTTTTTAGTTCCACCTTCATCTTGTTCTCCATTAAATGTCCTATTTGTCAACCAAAGTTTAAATTCAAATGCAGGTTTTACTTGGAATTTCGGAGACGGATCTCCTGAATCTCCTGCTGATCAACCCACACACTTATTTGTAACACCCGGATACTCAGACACAACGTTCACTGTAACATTAAATGGCGAGAGCGTATATGGTTGTACAGGGAGTAAATCTGTGGAATTAGAAGTTCTCGCAACACCAGTGGCAGATATAGAAATTGCAAACATGACCGGATGCTACCCTTTGGAGGTCACGTTTACAAATGCATCGCAAGGAGCTGACAATATCGAGTGGTATTACGGCACAGGTGAAATCTCGAATGAGATCGCTACCGAACACGTTTTCAATTACTTTAACCCTTCAAATGAACCCGTAACCTACACTGCAATACTTACTGCAACCACAAACAGTGGATGTTCAGCGCAAGATCAAGTTCAGGTTGAAGTCCTACCTGAAATAGAAGCAGCGTTCGATGTCCCTCAACAAGGGTGCTCTCCTTTCGACGTGTCGTTCCTAAATTCAACCTCTGGAGCCTCTGTATACAATTGGAATTTCGGGGATGGTTTAGAAAGCAATGCGTTCGAACCCTCTCATACATTCACGACCCCTTTTGCAGATCAGGACACCACGTTCACGATTTCTCTCGCTGTAACATCAACATTCGGATGTACCGATACAGTTCGTACAAATATTGAAGTTTATGCTGCTCCACATGCTGGATTCACTGTTACCCCAATCATTCAAACATTCCCAAATACGACTGTAGTGATTGAAAATGTAACGTTGGCAGGAGGTGCCAGTTCGAATATGTGGAATTTCGGGGATGGGACTGTCAGCATAGATTCGGAACCAGGAAGTCACACTTTTGAGACCTGGGGAAGCTACAACATCGCTCTTGATGTAAACAATGGATATTGTGGTGACAACGCATCCCAAAACATTAAGATTTTAGCACCTATACCTGAAATAAGCTTTTTGGGAGGTGGTGAAGGGTGTGCACCATTAAAAATAGATTTTACAAATTTCTCACAATATGCCGATGAATACCGTTGGGATTTCGGTGACGGAACGATCCATGCTGCGGAACATCCTTCGCATACCTATGAGCAACCTGGTACGTACGATATTAAGCTTGAAGTTTATGGGTATGAAGGGACCGTTCTGGAAGACCCCCACTACGCTACAGTCGTCGTTTATCCAAAAGCACAAGCCGCATTTACGCTTTCTCCGACAGAGGTTTTTGCTCCAGGCGAGCCGGTTTATCACATGAATTTATCGGCAGATGCATCTGAATTTGTTTGGTATTTCGGAGACGGAACAACATCTACAAGTGAACACCCCATACATGAGTACACTGGAGAGGGAGTATATACTGTTTCATTAACAGCGGATAACGAGTGGGGCTGTTCAAGCACATTCACATTGGTCGATGCTATACTCGCCAAACCAGGCGGAGAAATGACTTTCCCCACTGCCTTCACCCCACTTAGTGGTGGTGGAAATGGAGGGATGTATGATCCACAGGCTTATGACAACAATGTATTCCGCCCACTACATGCTGGAATCATTGAGTACGAACTGTTCGTTTTCAATAAACTTGGTGAACAGATTTTCTATTCGTCTGATGTAAACATTGGATGGGATGGATATGTGAATGGTGTGCTTACACCTCAGGATGTATATGCGTATAAGGCTGTTGCACTTCTAAGTGATGGTAGGAAATTACAGAGAGCTGGAACGGTGACTTTAATGGCAAAATAATCCCCTAGAAATTGTAACCTTTGTTCGTTTAGATACGTATTAAAGGATATGATATTCTTCCTTCCATTAGATCCCAAACGCACATTTATTGCTGCAATGACTGTATTTGCATTTGCTTGGGGCACATCTTCTGTGAAGGCTCAAGACATGCATTTCACACAGTACAATGCAGCGCCGACTTCGATCAACCCAGGATATGTTGGCGCCACTGGCCAGGCAAGAGCCGTGACGTTATACAGAGCTCAATGGGCAAGTTTACCACAAGCATACACAGGATTTCAAATTGCATACGATCGTCCCACTTTTGATCACAACGGTGGACTTGGCGTTCTAATCAGCCACGAGGAGGCGGGAGCTGGCGCTTTACGCACTTCTCGTGTTGCCTTTCAATATGCATATGAATTCCAACTTGGACCGCGCACATTTATTCGTCCAGCGCTACAGATCGGACTCGCAAGTCGATCCGTGAATCTAAATGCACTCACGTTTATGGATCAGCTCCTTCGCAATGATGCTTCGACGACACTTGAGCAAGGTCTAGGAACTGGAAAACAGTATATCGATATGGGAACTGGGTTCCTGATCGTGAGTCGAAAGTCTTGGTTTGGACTATCTGCCGACCATCTGAATACGCCCAATCACAGTATCAGTCATGAGTATGCAGAGAAATTAGAAATGAGATTGTCAGCGCATGGTGGTGGACGGATGTCACTGAAACATGGACCTAAGGGCAAGCATACGAAGGACATCGTATTCGCCTTCAATTACACAAATCAAGGATTATTCGATCAACTAGATTTGGGGGCATACTACGACTTGAATGTCATGACTGTAGGGGTTTGGTATAGAGGTATTCCCGTAATACAACATGCTGCAGATGGATCAATCGACATAGACGCTGTGAGTTTTGTATTCGGATTCGGAAATAAATTGTGGAGAATGGGATACAGTTACGATCTTACTTTGAGTAAACTCGGCATTGCTACCTCTGGAGGTTCACATGAGATTTCATTAAAATACCTTTGGGATGTGCGTAAAAAAGATGGCCCACCTGCCTACCATCCTTGCGTCGATTACTAAGGCTGAGTCATCCCAATTTGGTTTACTTCTGGCTCAAGTTTAATCCCAAATTTATTTTCGACACTTGTCATGATATCTGTTGCGAGTTGCCATATTTCAAGGCCGCTAGCCCCCCCCCTATTTACAAGAACCAATGCTTGTTTGTCATGTACACCATGCGTCCCCCTGTTATGTCCTTTCCAACCCGCCTGATCAATCAGCCACCCAGCAGCCAATTTGACGCTTCCGTCTATTTGAGGATAGTTGGGAATCTCTGGATAGTTACGTTTTAGGTCCGAAAAAACGTTGTGATCGATCACAGGATTTTTGAAAAACGAGCCAGCATTCCCCAGGATGGCAGGATTTGGAAGTTTAGAATTTCTGATTTTTACCACGGCATTTGCCACGTCACTGTGGGTGATCTTTTCCTTCGATATTTCTGAAAGTTCTGACTCTAAAGAGCCATAGCCCGTTTTCAGTTCAGATTGTCGGTCGAGTCTAAAGGCGACCCTTACGATGACCCATTTTCCCTTTTCCTCTAGCTTAAATATCGATTCACGATAGCCAAATTTACAATCCTCTAAATGAAATCTAATGCATTCGCCACTTTCAATATTTATGGCTTCAAGCCATGAAAAAACATCCTTAATCTCTACGCCATAGGCACCTATGTTCTGCATGGGACTGGCTCCAACACATCCTGGAATAAGTGCTAAGTTTTCTAAGCCCCCCCAACCGCACTCAATAGTATGCATCACGAAATGATGCCACATTTCTCCTGCCTCAGCGACCACTTCCAATACCCGACCATCGTCCTTCAAAACGTCGATTCCCCGGCTCGCAATTTTAACAACAAGACCCTCGTAATTAGAATGGAAAAGCATATTGCTCCCCCCACCTAAAATCAAAATATTAAGACCGAATGAAATTTGGCAAGATGAAACATCACGAAGCTGATCATCATCTTTCACTTCGATATAGCGACTTGCAAATGCCGGAACGTGAAATGTCAGTTCGTGGGTTATATCAACATCCGTGATAACTTTCAATCAGGTGTGGTTTGGTTGAGACGTGATGAATCTGAAAATGTGTTCATTTTTGTAGTAATATCGTTTGATAAAACTACAATACAAATGGTAAAAACTTTACATTCGCGGAGTGACTTTAGAAACAGCAAATAATGCAATTCGCAAACGTGCCTCAAGTTTTATGGAGCAACGCGAATGGAAGGCCGCATTAATAGATTGGAATATTTGGTTTTCATCGACTGAAAAAGACCATTTAGACCCCAATGCGTACCACGACAGAGCAATCTGTAAATTTCATACAGGCTCTACATCCGAGGCCATTGAAGACCTCAATGAAGCCGCAAATTTACAACCTGATTATAGCTATAGATTTGCTTCTAGGGGGTGGATGAAACAAGCTGCAGGTCATACAGACGCTGCCATAGAGGACTACAAACATGCCATTGAACTCGATCCTGAAGACACAATCGCACACAACAATCTGGGTCTTCTAGAGGAGGCAAAGGGGTATAAAGCGCAAGCTCAAGAAAGGTTTAAAGTGGCGGACGAGTTGCAGGAAATCCTCAATCAAACCGAGAAAACAACTGAGATTGACGCTGAAGCAGAAGTTGGTGCCAAAGTTCCAAAGAAGGAAACGGT
>JAQCID010000049.1 GCA_027618855.1 Bacteroidota bacterium
CGACTTCATCGACCTCTATCCAGTTCCCGTCCACGAAGCCATGAATTCCTGCAGAGTTGTAGTTTGGCACCCAAGATGCATCAACCCCCCCTGTTGCAAGCCACAAGTTTGAATTCCAGCAATCTATTTTTCTAACATCTGCTGTGGCTGGGCCTGTGGGTTCAAAAACGCCATTCTCAAGCCCTGCTTCAGGATCCGAAACATATCGCAACAGACCACCTATTCTGCTCGCAATCCAAACCACACCTGGGCCAGTTACGTCAAACGCAACATCTCGAACCTGCATCCAATCCCCAAATTCGTTGTTTTCTGGAACGGGGTTGTATTCAAAATCATAAAGGTCAACGCCACAACAACGACCCAAAACAAGCGTGTCCGAAGCAACGTCCAGTCCCCACAGTTCTTCACCCTCCAAAGCCCATCCCGGAAACATTTCCGAAGTGCCATCCGCCCGCATAATCCATAATCTACTTGTTGCACCACGGCTTAGGATGACAAGTATGTCCTCCCCGAAACGTTCTATTTCGCTCGTGTAATGATCGGGTGCTTCTGGCAAATCCTCCCACCTCGTCCATGCATCAGCGCCAGACAGAAATTGATGATTAACCGACGCCTCAAAGACCCCCGAGTCTGTGGCGACAACCCATTTATCTCCGACCAAACATACATCCAGAACTTCTCGTAAGTCTTGTGATCCAGTCACAAACCATGTATCCTTAACCTCGAATTTCACCAAGTCTAAGACCACCACACCAAACCCACAGGCCAGGTACGCTCCATCATCGAAAACGAGAATTTTCCGGATGCCTTTGTCACCGATGAGGCTGCTTGAAATAATGTCGGGCATGTTGTACGTGGCACCATTCGAGACCAGATCTATATTCCCGTTTGCATATCCTACGATTAAGATCTCACTGGGTCCATACCAGCTCATTGCTGTAGGATTTGATTGAGAAAGTCCTTGAATTTGACTTATTCTCGTGGTCAGATTCGTGGACGATTCAACTTTAAAAACCGCATACTCGGTTCTGGCAAAAGCGATGCTCGCCCCATCTTCATCTAACCCTGCGACGACTTCGAGAACAACACCATAAGGGAAATAATCTTTCCAGGTGCCTACGGGTCGATTCTCCTGAGCACAAATGTCTCCAAAGCCAGATCCCAATATGAAGACCAGAGACAATCCTACATAAAAGAAGATATTTCTAAAATTTATTCTGCGATTCATAATGTGCACTTAGTACGCCTCTAAGTTCGGGATATTGTGCTCATTGTACAGTTTTGTAACGAAAAACTTGCCACCCTTCAGTTTCGAGCTTTCCCATCGCTTCCTCGTCAGCCAATTCGTAGATGTACCCACGTTTTGAGTGCTTTGCTCTCACAATAGACCAAACAATTAATAGCGCAAGTAAATTCTCCACCTCCTCAAAACCCATTTTTGATATTTTTGCAACTTGTACAAATCGAAGTTCTCGACCTTCCCTCCAGGCAGAAAACAAATTCCCAACGTGAATGTCATATCTAAATTCCGATCGTTCCTGTCTCATTTGGTATTGCATCACCTTGACCATGACTGAGTTCGCCTTATGAATCCGGTCTGCCCTTCTTATATAGGCGTCCCACTTAATGACACCGCTTTCATTCACCCCTTCAACAAAATGTGGTCGTGAATTTGATTTCGGAATTTTTACTTCGAGTACACTCAGATGCCCTACTTTCCAAACTTGTATTTCGAAATTAATTGCGGGCCTACAGTACATATTTGAAGCGGCCTCAATCATGTGGTACTCTTCTGCGGTATTGCACCCCGCGACATTTCCATTGTCCTTTACCCCAATTAACAGTCTCCCACCATCCGTATTTGCAAAGCCTGCCATGGTTTTTGCAATCTTTCTAGAATCGTCAATCCGGAGTTTAAAATCCTGATTTAAGTGCTCCCCTTCCTCGATGAATTTCAGTACAAACGACATTTTTCGAAGATAAGTATAAGATAACTGACTTAACCCCCCTTGTTTTCCTGATATATTGCGTACTTTTGCAGCGGATTAAGAGGTAAGGAAATGAAAATTGAGGGGCAGAAGCCCTATTTTTGTGCTCTAAACTTTTATCTCCAACGTATATAAACCGTTGAATAAAACGCAGTGATCGACTCGAGGGCAGTACATAAGTTAGCGAACGAATTCCTGGAAGGGGGTTCGGGCTTTGTCGTGGATGTGAAAGTCGCAAGCGGCAACGTGATAAAAATTTATCTCGAAAATGACGAACGCACTTCTATTCAAGACTGCGTTGCGTTAAGCCGTCATATTGAAGGCAGTTTTGATCGGGAAGAAGAGGATTTTTCTTTAGATGTTGGATCTCCAGGTCTAGATCAACCCCTTAAAGTATTACGTCAGTATTTAAAGCTCATCGGCAAACAAGTTTCGGTTCAACCGATCGAAGGCAAGAAGATGGTGGGTGAGCTGGTCAATGTAGACGAAGAAAATGGAATGGTACAAGGTTTGGTCCTAAAGACACGCGAAAAAATGCGCATCGATGGACGTAAAGCCAAGCAATGGATTGAAGAGGAGCACAAGCTTCAAGCCAGTGATATAGAATGGACAAAAGTGATAATTTCTTTTAAATAAGACACAATGCAACTGAACCTGATAGATTCGTTTCGCGAATTCAAAGATTTCAAAAACTTCGACAAGGAGACCATGATGGCCATCCTAGAAGATGTATTTAGAAATATGATAATTAAGAAGTTCGGCTCGGATGAGAACTTCGATTTAATCATCAACCCTGAGAAGGGAGACCTGGAAATTTGGCGTAACCGCGAAATAGTAGCCAACGACGCAGTAGAGGATTCGAACGAACAAATCTCGCTTGAAGATGCCCTCAAGATTGAGGCTGACTTTGAAGTGGGTGAGGAAGTTTCAGAAGAAATTTTACTCGAGTCCTTCGGACGTCGTGCCGTTCTTTCTCTTCGCCAAAACCTAGTCGGTCGCATCATGGATATCGAGAAAGATGCGATATACCAGAAATATAAAGAGCGTATCGGTGAGGTAATAACGGCAGAGGTTTATCAAATCTGGAAGCGAGAAATCCTTCTTGTTGATGATGATGACAACGAAGTTGTAATGCCACGTGACCACCAAATACCGGGTGACTTCTTTAAAAAAGGAGACAGCATCCGCGCTGTTGTAGCAGCAGTAGAATTAAGAAACAATACTCCCCGAATCATCCTTTCCCGTACTGCACCGGAATTCTTAGAACGTCTCTTCGAATCGGAAGTACCTGAAATCTTTGATGGACTTATTACGATTAAGAAAATTGTACGATCTCCTGGTGAGAGAGCTAAAGTAGCCGTTGAGTCTTATGACGACAGGGTTGATCCTGTAGGTGCTTGTGTCGGAATGAAAGGCTCGAGAATACATAGTATTGTTCGTGAACTCCGAAATGAGAACATAGACGTTATTAACTGGACTGAAAACAAGGAGCTTCTCATGTCTCGTGCGCTAAGTCCAGCAAAAATTTCTTCCATCATCCTTAAAGACGATTCAGGAAGGGCTGAGGTTTACTTGAAACCCGATCAAGTTTCTCTCGCGATAGGTAAAGGAGGGAACAACATTAAACTGGCAGGTTTATTAACTGGATATGAAATTGACGTTTTCCGTGAAGAAGATGAATCTGAGGAAGATGTTGAATTGATGGAGTTCAGTGATGAAATTGATGCTTGGATTATAGAAGAGTTCATAAAAATCGGTTGTGACACAGCACGTTCAGTACTCGACTTAGATGAAGAAAGTCTCATCTCACGGACGGATTTGGAAGCGGAGACAGTGAAAGAAGTTATAAGGATCTTAAAGAAGGAACTCGAATAATTCATTTATGTCTATAATTCAACCTCTACGTTGTTAGCGGTTTCTTTAAAGACGGCAATTTCAATCCCCTTCATCACTTAACTTCCCCAACGATAACAAAGCCCATGGCCGACGTAAATAAACCAGTACGATTAAGTAAAGCAGCCCGTGAATTCAATTTAGGCATAGGCACCATTGTTGATTTCCTTGATACAAAAGGAATCAATGTGGATGCAAATCCCAATACGAAACTCACCCCGGATGTTTATGCGATTGTACGCGGAAATTTCCAAGGAGATAAAGAGGATAAGGAAGCGGCACAGAGATCTTCAGTCACAGTTGTGGAACGTGAAAACATCACGCTTGCTAGCGCAAGAAAACGTCCAGCAATGAAAGTTGAGGTTGAAGAGCAAGAAATTGATCTCAGTATTTTCAAGAAGAGTGATGCACAGCCTGATGTTGCAAGATCTAAAAGTGCTGAGGATGAATTGGCTATAGCTGCTGAGAAACAAAAAGCAAAAGCGGCATCAGAAGCTGCTTTAAAAGCGGCTGAGGAATCAGCAGCTGAAGAAGTGGCAAATAACGCGAAGTTGGCTCAAGCCTCAGCTGAAGCCTCAGCAAAAGCCACAGCCCAAGCTGCCGAAGCCGCAGCTCAAGCTGCTGAAGCCGAAGCCCAAGCTGCCGAACTCCAAGCGGCCGAAGCCAAAGTTGACGCAGCGACAAAAGACAAAGAAGCGAAGGTGATGGGGGCTGTAAAAACGCCAGAGATCAAAGGTTTAAAGGTTCTTGGGAAATTGGACTTTGAAGCACAAGCAAAGGAAGCCTCTGAAAAGAAAGCTGCCGCAATCGTTGCAAGAGCAAAAGCGAATGCAGAAAAGGATAAGATTGTTGTGAAATCAGCGTTGCCGGATATTGTTATTTCACCAGATGTAATTGTAGTAAAGCCATCGAGTACGCTGATTAAAACCAAAGTAGAGAAACTCACAGGCCCAAAAGTTTTGGGGAAAATCGTACTTCCGGTAGAGAAGAAGAGGACAAAGGACAACGGCAAACGTAAGCGAGTAAGAGTAAAGGTTGATATAGAAAAGCAAGCAAAGACAACTGGAAGAGGAGTAGGCCGACCAGGTCCAGCGGGTGCTGGAGGACGTGTCGGTGCGAATAAAGGAACAGGCGTTGCAGCAAGAGGTGGAGTAAGTAAAGGTCCGGTAGGGCGCGGTGGCCCAAACACAGGGCCTGGAAACAGAGGCGTAGTTAAAAAGGAGGTGAGTCAGGAAGATATCAAGAAGGAAATCAGAGATACTCTTGCTCGTCTTTCAGGTGGTAAGAAGTCCAAGTCTTCTAAGATGAGGCGTGCAAAACGTAAGGATATCAAAGATCGTTCGGATGATGAAATGGTGCGACAACAGTTGGAGGAGACAGTCCTTAAATTAACTGAATTCGTAACCGTTCAGGAGCTTGCAACAATGATGGATAAGTCTGTCAATGATGTGATTTCTGCTTGTATGACTTTGGGGATCATGGTTTCAATTAATCAGAGACTAGATTCAGAAACGATTACGATGATTGCTGAAGATTTCGGATTTGAAGTCGAGTTTGTAAGTTCGGATCTAGAGGATTCAATCGAATTAGAAAAGGACAGTGAGGAAGATTTGGTTTCTCGTCCACCGATTGTAACCGTCATGGGTCACGTTGACCACGGTAAAACCTCACTTTTAGATTACGTGCGAAAAGCCAATGTAATTGATGGTGAAGCAGGAGGGATTACCCAGCATATTGGCGCTTACTCTGTAATTGTCGAAAGTGGCCAACAGATTACATTCCTAGATACTCCAGGTCACGAGGCCTTCACGGCGATGCGTGCTCGTGGTGCTCAAGTTACAGATTTGGCAATCATCGTTATTGCTTCTGACGATGCGGTAATGCCTCAAACAAAGGAGGCTATTCACCACGCTCAAGCGGCTGATATACCTATGATTTTTGCGCTTAATAAAATGGACAGGGAAGGGGCCAATCCAGATAAGATCAAGAAGGAACTCAGCGAGATGAATGTGCTGGTTGAGGAGTGGGGAGGAAAGTATCAGTGCCAAGAAATCTCAGCGAAAGAGGGTACAAATATTGAAGAATTACTTGAGAAAGTACTTTTAGAAGCAGAGATGCTTGAATTAAAAGCAAACCCTTCAAAACGTGCTGTGGGTACAGTCATTGAAAGCACACTAGATATTGGACGTGGATATGTCACGAACCTGTTGGTTGAATCAGGGACTCTTCACATAGGAGACCCTATACTTGCGGGTCAGTATTCAGGCAAAATTAAAGCGATGTTCGATGAACGCGGAAACCGTGTTAATGAAGCAGGTCCTTCTGTTCCTGTCTCTGTTCTCGGTTTTGATGGAGCTCCCAATGCAGGAGATAATTTCAACGTGTTTGAAGATGAGAAAGAAGCGCGTACAATCGCTGTTAAAAGACAGCAGCGTCAACGTGAGCAGGGTGTACGTACTCAGAAGAGTGTCACTCTTGAGGAATTGGGACGTCGTATCGCAGTGGGAGAATTCAAGGAGCTGAACCTGATTGTTAAAGGTGATGTGGATGGATCTATCGAGGCGCTCGGTGATTCTCTTGAAAAACTTTCTACTGAGAAGGTTCAAGTGAAGATTATCCACAAGGCAGTAGGTCAGATTTCAGAATCAGATATACTCCTTGCGTCTGCATCAAACGCTTACATTATCGGCTTCCAAGTACGTCCTTCAGCAACTGCGCGTAAACTCGCGGAAGAAGAGGAAGTGCAGATCAAGTTGTACTCTGTCATCTACAAAGCCATAGAAGAGATTCGTGAGGCGATGGAGGGACTTCTGTCAGCCAAGATCGAAGAGAAAGTTGTAGGAAGTGCTGAAATTCGTGAGACCTTTAAGATTTCTAAAATCGGAACAATTGCCGGATGTATCGTCAATGATGGCAAGATTTTACGTTCCAATAAGGTTCGGGTGCTTCGTGATGGAATCGTCGTTTATACGGGCTTGTTAGGTTCGCTCAAGAGATTCAAAGACGACGCAAAGGAAGTCGCAAAAGGATACGAGTGCGGACTAAATATTGACAAGTTTAACGACATTAAAGTCGGAGACGTCATCGAAGCCTACGAAGAAATAGAGGTAAAACAAACGCTAGAGAGTTAATCTACTGACGTTTAAAGTTTAGGTGTTTCTATATCCGTTGGGACAATTACAGCATTAGGGTAGCTTTTTTTCAATGCTCCCAATTCAAATTCGGCCTCCCATCGGTCCCTATAATTCCCTACGGAGACAATATAGTTTGGTGCGATTGATTCCAGATAGACTTTTTTCCCTGCAAGTTGATGTCTACATTTTGCTCGAACTTCACGCGCACTTTCCAAATCGCCGAAATGAATTTGAACACGATATCCTTTTAGATGTTTAACCTCATCAAGCGCATTTGCATTGATGCTCATTATTGAGGAGTCCATATATATTTGAACGTGCCCCATTCCGATTCTTTTTTCTAACACACCGAGTTCATCTATAAAGTGGATAGAATCAATCTGCCCAATGATGTTTTCATGAATTGTAATGGCGCTATCCGAAGGGATTATTTGTTCAACAACCTGGGTTGTGTCAGGTGCTGATCGAAATATGTTTTTCCACCAAGAGCTACCCTCCTGGGCGAAGCCCGATGAAGGTTCAGCGAAGAGACACAAAGCCAAAGTTGTGATGTTTAAAATAAATCGAACAAGCTTATTCATGATGCAAATCTAATGGATGTATTCATTTGAAG
>JAQCID010000050.1 GCA_027618855.1 Bacteroidota bacterium
ATTTTTTCAATGGCAGGTGAATTCTCGGAAATAAAACGCCAGCTAGATCGATTGAAAGTCGTCAATGAGCCGATCGCTTTCAGTGGATTTCGCAGTTGGTGCCCGACAATAAAATTAGGGTCCAATTGCCCCCCTCCAGGGCCATACACCGCATCGTTGCAGTCAGCAACCAAACACCACGATGCAATTCCATCGGCGCCGAATTGTTCATGCTGAACATCATGCCCCAATTCATGCAAAACCGCGGCAAAAAAATTCGTTCCTGACCGCCCTGTTCCGAGTACCGCAATTTTCTTTTTCACCCTGAATAAATTATGCTGAAAGTTTAATCCTGAAAGTCGTGCCCACCCCTACTTCCGATTTAAGCAGTGTGATGCGGCCTCCATGGTAGTCTTCTACGATCCTTTTTACGAGAGAAAGTCCCAAACCCCACCCTCTGTTTTTTGTCGTAAAACCCGGAGAGAAAACATCTCTCATGTCGGAACGAGAAATGCCTTTTCCAGAGTCTTCAATGTCAATCACAACATCATCTCCCGATTGAGAAACCACAACGTTAATGACGCCGACCCCCTCCATCGCGTCTACTGCGTTTCGGATGAGGTTTTCTAGAACCCAGCTAAATAAAGCTGGATTAAATAACGCAATAATCATTTCTTGACCCTCCTCCACGCCAAATAGATTGAGCGCCACTTTCTTGCTTATGCGCGGCCTCATATACCCCAAAGTGTGTTGTACCGAAAGGCCCAAGTCACCTGGCTCTAACTTCGGTTGTGATCCGATTTTACTAAACCTATCTGTTACGGTATGGAGGCGTTTAACATCCTTGTCCATTTCGACAAGCATGGTTTGGTCTACTTCCTTTGCATCCTTAAGAAGATCCACCCAAGCCATGAGCGAGCTTATGGGGGTGCCGAGCTGATGCGCTGTTTCTTTGGCCATGCCTACCCACACCCGGTTCTGTTCTGCGCGCTTAGAGCTGCTGAAAACGAGATAGGCTGTCAGGAGAAATGCAGCGATGAGAATAAGCTGTATAATGGGATAGTACTGCATCGAGGTGAGTACCACGCTGTCCTCAAAGAAGATAAATCGACTGCCCTCATTTGGTATGTTTACTTTTATGGGTTCGTTTGCAGCCGACATTTTAGAAAGGCGATCGCGAAGGGTTTGTGGAGCATCTAAGACCGTTTGAGGAATTCCTTTTGAGTTCAAGACCACCTCTTTTGTGGCGTCTGTCATGATTACGGGCACGGATGCGCTATTGAGAATCGTCTCTGAAACGAAGGAAGAAATAAGCTCTGCCATGGCCGTTTTCAGCTCCCTTAATCTTACGCTTTCATCATAATAAACCGTTTGGCCCACTTCTTCAAAGTAAATGGGGTCAAACCTCGAGGACATTTTGGTTCGCAGGCTGTCGTAATTAGAAATCGTGGGGTCGAGGTTGATGTCGTAGAGCTTGGTGCCTGAATCATCGTAAATAAGAACAGGGACTGTGGTGTTCGACCACAAATAATCTGTTACGAACGTCAAATCCATTCCTGAGGGAGGGTTGTCGATGATTCGATATGCGTCTGCCAATCGGTCGGCTTTTTTTCTCTCATCCGCCTCAAGCTCTTTGAACAAAACCTCTGTATATGCAACCAGACTGCTCCTTTGTAGAATCGCTTCAGACCAAACCTTGACCTTGGCCCGCTCCTCTACCCGGACCCGCTGTGTCAGAGAGCTGGCGTACCAAAGCGTAGCGCCTACGATTACTGCCGCCGAAGCCAACAGCACTTTTTTCCATCGTGATTTTATTGCTCTCGTTTGCATGTTGACCTTTTCCTAATCGTATGCAGCGCAATGCTTTGCTCGTTTTGACGCCCTGTCGCATGCACTAAAAGCAAGGGTGACCTCGTGGGAGCTTGCGGCGGAAATTCGAATGTCAGACAACCCGAAATCATACGAGTACCCTACTGTGACATAATCGAGTACCGCGAGCTGAAGATGTGCAATTAATGCGGATTGGTTTCTATAACCTACTCCCACAGAGAACATGTTGTTGTACGCTACGCTACAGGTCACATCAAGAGAGGGAGCTAACCCCGAGACGAGACGCATGCTCGCTGAAGGTCTGAAAACGACCCGGCCATCAAGGTCAACAGAGGTCCCTACAGTAGTGACCACGTGTCGAGATGTTTGGGTCCCAAGTGTCATGTCCGAAAGTTCCGCCGCAGTCGCATTGATCATCGTAATCCCCAAATAGCTATGCGCGTCTTCGTACCAAATCCCAGCATCTATTGTGGGAAATAAGAATTGCGTCGCTCCAGAAACAGCTGGATCGTTTGCAACCTCTACGTCTGGGAAATCCAATCTGCCTGTACTGAGTCGATGTTGCACAACTCCTAAGGAAAGCCCGGCACTTAATCTCCCTCCATTTGTAAGTTGTATTTTATATGCATAACCGAGTGAAAAGGAGGTTGTCCCCCACGGGCCGGCCTCGTCGGTTTCTATCCGTCCCCCCACACCATGTATGCTCCTTTCCGATTCCCCAATGCGACCTGAAAGGCTTGCAAAAGAATACGTCGGAGCTCCTTCAAACCCTGACCACTGGCTTCGAAATCCCATCCGCATATCAAGACAGGGTTTGTTGCCTGCAGCCGCAACATGGTCTTGGAATTGAGACAAGATATAATTTGAGCGTACGGGGATTTGTTGGGCGTTTGCTGCGAAGATTGTCACTGCTGTCAGCGAGAGGAAAAGGAGGGTGTGTCTCATCTTATTACCGCAACATTTCCCGTGATTGGATCCAATTCCACGCCCGGTTCATTTAATTCAATCACATAGTAATAGGTTCCTGCTGGAACCGGATTTGAGCGCCTCTTTCCATTCCAAGCTTGAGGATATGCGATGCTTCTAAAGACTTCTTGACCCCACCTATCGTAGAGCGTAAGCTTGGATCGGGTATAGGATGACAAACCTGTGATCTTCCAGTAATCATTAATGCCGTCGTCGTTTGGAGAAAATGCATTGGGAACATCTATGTCTGTGCCCACCACCACCAAGACTTGATCTGTGTATTCGCATTGCTCAACGAATCCTGTCACCTGATAAGACGTGGTGGTATTTGGCGTTGCGACGACGGAATACGCCGTGGGGTTGTCTACTGTTTCGCCTGGAGACCAAACATATCCCAAGCCCCCATCACCTCCCAGAACCTCAAGAGTTGTAGATTCCAGATATCCAATGTTTGTGGGGCAACAGGCCTCTATCGAAAGCGGCTCTCCATAGGCCTCAATCACAAACCCGCATGTAGGTGGAAGAGATGCGGTATCTATTGACACCAGAATTAAATAGTCCGTATTTACAAACAGATTCGAGGTTGTGAACGTAAAGTCTTCCGACGAACTTTCACAATTCGAAACAGCAGTATATAGCGAGGTGTTACATGGGTCCAAAACGTTGGGCTCTACGACAAGTGCGCTCAGCAATGTGCCCGCACAGTCTACGCCAGTCATGGAAATCGTGACTCCTTGACTGCTGCTTAGGTAGGTCGTGTGAAATCCTATCACGGTCATCAAGGTTCCGACAACACAAGAATCGATGGGTTGTCCCGTGAAGTCCACGTCCGTAAAGTCAACAATTGAAGTCAACTCGTTGCCACATATCTCTATAGGATTGTCACAGGTTTGGGCGCAAAGCTTGCCCGGTAACTGTACAGCAGAAAGCGCACAAAGAAGTACGACAGCAGTAAATTTATACATACTCCTCAACGGAATCGTTCGCTTATTTAGCATACCTGAAAGTTATGAAATCATTTAGGCCTCAAAAGCGACCAGTAGCTCTCCTTTTTCAACAGTCATTCCTGGCTTAGCGGGGACATCTTCTACAACTCCCTCCACAGCAGACTTGATGACATTTTCCATCTTCATCGCTTCTAGAACCAACAAAGCATCTCCTGGCTTAACGAATTGTCCCGGCGAAACCTTGACGCTCAGCACCTTTCCTGGCATGGGCGCATACAATTGTAATTCGGCCTTTGTGCCCCCTGAAAACATTCCCATTTTATCTAACAACAGGGCTCTTTCATTAAGTATTTTCACTTCTCGCTCTATTCCTGCAACCCGAACTGTCATGTTGCCTAGAGGGTCGGGGCCTTCAATCGCTTCTACTTGATAGCTCTTCCCTTGGATGGTTACCCGAAACGTACCTTCCGACAAACGCGTCCACTCCCAAAGTGGGGGTGTTTTTGAAGATACTTCGATCGTTTTATTTTCCCAGCGAATTTCCATAGCCATAACGCGAAGATAACCCCGTTCACACCTACCTTGCACCCATGTCAGGAATCTACGTTCATGTTCCATTTTGTCGTACTGCTTGTCACTACTGTGATTTTCACTTTTCTACATCTCTCATAAAGGTTGATTCTTATGTAGAGGCCCTGCTAAAAGAAGTCGCGTTAAGGGGTAAAAATCCAGATTGGGGCAAGCTCGAATTCCAAACGCTTTATTTTGGTGGGGGAACGCCCTCTGTTCTCTCCGGCGATTCATTAAAAGTCATTGTGGAAGCAATTTCTGCGTCTTTTAAAACCAACGGTTTTCTTGAAACGACAATTGAGGTCAACCCTGAGGATGTAACGCAGGAGGCTTTAAAGGGATGGAGAAATGCTGGCTTCAATCGCTTAAGTATAGGCGTGCAGTCGTTTTGCGACTCCCAACTCAAGTGGATGAATCGAAAGCACAGCGGCAAAGAAGCGTTGGCAGCTGTCGCGCTTGCCCAGGCAGCGGGTTTTAAGCGGGTTTCTATCGATCTCATATACGGACTTCCTCAATTTGACTTGGAGTGGGAACAAACCGTGGATATTGCTCTCGAGCTACCGATTGATCACATTAGCTGCTATGCACTTACAATAGAGCCACGAACTGTGTTGGGAAATCGCGTTGCCAAAGGACTCGAAACAGAAATGCCTGACGAAAGGATAGAGAACGATTACAGGTACATATGTCACGCTGCCAAATCCGCGGGATTCGATCACTATGAAGTCTCCAATTGGGCGCGTGGAAAATCTGGGCGGGCCATACACAACACGGGGTATTGGTCTGGCGAACCCTACTTGGGACTCGGTGCTGGGGCGCACGGATTCATTGGAAACAAAAGATATGCCGTGGTCTCAAACAACCCCAAGTATATCTCTGCATTAAACGCGGAGGAGCTTCCCGTTACTGAGGAGTTTCTTTCAAATCGAGACCGATGTAACGAATCGTTAATGACGGGCCTCCGAACGGAGTTTGGGGTGGATTTCAAGGCGTTGGAAAAGGATACAACCCCGCAAAACGTAATCACGCTCTTTTTAACAAATGGATTCTCGAGGGTGGTTTGGTTCAGGTCTCACAAAATACAGGTTCGGTTTTTCGTATTCCCGAAGATAAATGGCTGATTGGGGATCGCATTGCCTCCGATTTATTCGTAACTTAAAAAAATGAAGTATTCTATTTCCACACTTTTTACAGCCTGTTTTCTGGTTATCTCTTACGTGTTGTCGGCGCAAAGCCCGATTACCTTAAACAGCAATTTCGAGGATTGGGCGACTGCCCAAAGCTGGACTTCGTCAACGGGTGGTGGCAACATCAACAAGGTTGCGATTTCGCATACAAGCGAATGGGTTTACTTCTATATTAAAACGACAAACGAAGTTGCTTTGGACGAATTTACCCTTCCAAACAGCATTCAATTGGTTCTCGATTTCGACAACGATCCCACAACTGGAAGCAATTATCAAGGGTTGGGGCTTGGGGCAGAATTGGTCATTGACATGCCATCGCGCAGCGCAACTTTGTTTTCAAGTAGTGGCAATCCATCTGGACCCGCAATCAATAGTCTGGGACTCCATATATCGCCCACCTACAGTGCTTTTGAATTTGAACTTGCCCTCGACAGATCTTTGGTGAACATGGCCGATGGAGACCTTAAATTTGTTTGGTATGAAAACGCATCGGGAGCAGAAATCCCTTCCGGCGGAGCTATTCACGCTCTTACCAGTTTCAATTACTCTGTCGTTCCTACACCCCTAGAGAAGGCGGTCGGTACCGAAATAAGGGTTGCTTTTTGGAATGTAAACAGACGCCTGGATGAGGCTGGAGCCCAAAACGCCATCGAACGCATCTTGCTTGCCACTCAGCCAGACATTGTTGGTTTTTCAGAAGTTGATGACGTTTCTGCGTCATATGTGGCGAGCCTGCTTGATGGTTGGCTCCCCCTTGATGGAAGTGGTTGGCATGTCATTAAAGATGATTACGATTTAATGATTGCCAGTCGCTTTCCCATCGCATCAACATATCCCACGATAGACCGTCAGATGCCGGGTGTAATCAGTACCGAAAGTGTGTGGGGGGTGCCTATGTTATTTACAAGTTCTCATTTAAAATGTTGCAACGGAGATGCTTTGAGGCAGCAACAGGCAGACGAGTATATGGCATTCCAGCGCGATGCCATGACGCTAGCAGGGAGCGCTGCTATTCCTTCTGGCAGCCCTATTGTTTACGGGGGGGACTTGAACATGGTCGGTCTTGGTGGACCTATAAACACATTAAAAACAGGAAACATCTCTGACAATGATCAATTTGGCGGCGATTTCTCTCCAGATTGGGATGGCTCATCAATGGTCGAGCTAGATGCTCGCTTATCTGACAGGGCAATGGATTATACCTGGAGGAATGATGGGTCTACCTACATGCCTGGGAAGCTTGATAATATCATCGTTTCGGACGCCGTGGTAAACGTTCTGCGCCAATACTCACTTCAAACATCTGACCTTTCAGCTGCTCGACTTGAGCAGTATGGGCTTCTGGCAAACGATGACCTGGATGCATCTGACCATTTCATTGTCATCGCTGATCTTGCCCTTGTGGGGGGTGTTTCGCAAACCGACTCCGACTCCGACGGAATTATTGATGTGGCAGACAATTGCCCAAATCTTTCAAACTCCGACCAGGCTGACTTCAACCTCGATGGGTTTGGGGACGCGTGCTCAGATGCTGATCTAGACGGGTTAATAGATGAACTAGAGCTCCAGATCACAAACACAGACCCGCTTATACAAGACACGGATGGAGATGGGCTTACAGATGGAATTGAGGTTTCTCTTTTTATAACCGATCCGCTTCTTTACGACACCGATCAAAACGGCTACAGCGATGCTGAAGACCTTATTTTAAACATCTGGTCACCATGTACCGGTGATGCCAATTACGACGGTTCCGTTACTGTGGGTGACCTCCTCATACTCCTTTCGGCTTTCGGAGATATCTGTTAATTTCGAATAAAGCGTATTGCCTGTTTCCCAGTTTCTGTGCTTACGTTGAGGGTGTAGAGTCCCGGCTTCAAGTCGAAAGTGTTTATTTCTACCAGCCTCCTGTTCGTGAAGTCTTCGCTTGCAACAATTCTGCCCTGCGTGTCAATAACCTCCCAGGTTAAGACAATCCGATCTGACGACAGCATCAGGGTTCCAGATGTTGGATTTGGATACACTTGAAGGTTTTGACTGTCTATTTCTTCCAGCCCCACCCAAGTAGAGACGATTTCAAAAGACGCCTGAGAACTACAGTTTCCATCCAAACCAAAGGCGGACAATGTTATTGT
>JAQCID010000051.1 GCA_027618855.1 Bacteroidota bacterium
TCAATGTCGCATTTGGCACATTTACACCCACTTCAATCACAGTAGTCGCCACTAAAATTTGTGATTGACCACTTGCAAAGCGCTTCATTTCTAAATCCTTATCCGCGGGCTTCATTCGGCCATGTACAATCCCGATTTGATACTGCGGAAGAGGAAATCTTCGAGAGATACTTTCATACCCATCCATCAAATCTTTATAATCAATTGTAGCGCTCTCGTCAATCAAAGGATACACCATATAGACCTGTCTGCCTTGTGTAACTTGTTTCTCTATAAACGACAAGACCTCTAATCTTTTTGCATCCGTTCTGTGGGCCGTTACAATTTCTTTTCTACCCGGAGGCAATTCGTCCAAGACACTAATATCTAAATCTCCATACGCCGTCATTGCAAGCGTTCTGGGAATAGGGGTCGCTGTCATGACTAATACATGCGGTGGAATCTTGGATTTGGCCCAAAGCTTAGACCGTTGCGCCACTCCAAACTTATGTTGTTCATCGATCACTGCCAATCCCAAATTTTTAAAGACAACCGTAGGTTCGATTAATGAATGTGTGCCAATTAATATATCAACGCGACCATCTGCCAGCCCTTCCAAAATAGGTTTACGGGCAGATTTCTTGACTGATCCGGTGATGATTTCAACTCTGACGTCCATGTCCTTGAGCAAATCCCCAATCCCTTCTGCATGTTGGAACGCAAGGATTTCAGTGGGGGCCATAATACATGCTTGGCAACCATTGTCTATCGCCAAAAGAGCCGCCATAAGCGCAACCATTGTTTTGCCACTCCCCACATCCCCTTGGAGCAATCTGTTCATATGCCAGCCCGTTTTAAGATCGGCCCTGATTTCCTTCAGTACTCTTTTTTGAGCATTCGTCAGTTCAAACGGCAGATATTGACTGTAAAATTGATGGAACTTTTCTCCAACGTGTAAGAACACAACGCCGGGAAGATCCACCGTAAGCGTTCTTTTGTGTTGTAGCAAGACGAGCTGGAGATAGAGTAACTCTTCAAATCTCAAACGCTTTAATGCTCTGTCGGCCTCGAGGGGGGTTCTGGGAGCATGGACCATCTCAAAAGCCTCTCTGCGAGATGGAAACTTTAATTCAGACAACAAATGATCTGGCAACGTCTCCGTCAATTCAGATTTGGTGTCATCCCAAGCCACCCGAATCAACCTCGCCAGGCCCGCACTATTTAAACCTCGATTCGTTAATTTTTCTGTCGATGAATAAATGGGATGAAGCCCACCTCCACGCCGTTTCTCAAATGCATCTGCCTTCTCAACTTCAGGGTGAGCAATATTCCACTTGCGTCCAAATTTTGTAGGTCTACCAAATACAACCACATCCACATTTAAAGGCAATTGATTGACAATCCATTTTGCGCCTTTAAACCAAACCAATTCTAACTCCCCATCCCCATCCTGAAATACCGCAACCAATCTGCTTGCCTTCTTTCCACCCACCAATTCCTTTTTTGTGATTTTACCCTTTAACTGCAGTGAAGTCGTATCCGCTTCGATATCAGATATTCTATGAAAAATAGATCGATCCTCATAACGAAATGGCAGATGTTGGAGTAAATCGAAGAAAGTATTGACACCCAGTTCAACCTTAAGAAGTTCGGCTCGTTTGGGCCCCACTCCTTTCAGGTAAGCGATTGGTGATTCAAGATTTGTAGTAGTCATAGCGGCGATAACAATATCTGCAATCTATCGCCTTTCATACAAGTTAAACGAGCATTAAAACTGGATTCTCGAGAAGGTTTTTAAAATCCTTTAAGAATGCAGCTCCTGTTGCGCCATCGACACCCCTGTGATCGCAACTAAGCGTCACTTTCATCACATGTCCTGGAATAACCTCTCCGTTTTTAACGACAGGCACATCACTTATACCTCCTATGGCAAGAATACAAGCATCAGGTGGATTTATAATTGCCGTAAAGCTCTCTATACCAAACATTCCCAAATTAGAAATCGTAAAAGTACTTCCTTCCCAATCGCTTGGCTGCAATGTTTTGTCTTTTGCTTTTCCAGCAAATTCGCGAACTTCTTCTCCGATGGTCGCAAATGATTTGCTGTCTGCAAACCTCACCACAGGGACCAACAATCCATCCTCTACTGCAACTGCAACACCAATGTTTACGTGCTCGTTGTAGCGAATTTTATCTTCTAACCAACTGCTATTTACCGCTGGGTTTTTCCTCAGAGACACAGCGGCAGATTTAACAACCATATCATTGAATGAGATCTTATACAAACCTTGGGCATTGATTGCATTTCTAGCCTGGATTGCATTCGACATATCAATGGATACTGACAGGTAGAAGTGGGGAGCAGAGAACTTACTTTCTGCCAGACGGCGTGCAATGGTTTTGCGCATTTGACTTACTCCGACCTCAGAAAACCTTTCCTGACTAATCACAGGCATGCCAGAAGCACTTGCCATCTTGAAATTTTCCACATCACTCTTAACAACACGTCCACCTTCTCCAGACCCAGGGATTCTATCAAGAGAGAGTCCCAATTTGTCTGCCAACTTCTTCGCTAAAGGAGATGCGATCACACGTGTATTTGGCGCACGGTACACCGGAGCAGAAGCGGGAGCGACTGGGACTGGTGAAGCCGGAGATTTTTGTGGCGTTCCTTCATTCGAAGAAATTGCAACAGGTGGTTTGTCGTTTGATTCAGAAGCAGATGGAGCTGAAGGTGCGTTTGTTTTTGCTTCGTCTGCCAATAGTTTTTTAATGTTCTCGCCCTTTTTACCCAGAATACAAAGCACACCATCCACGGGTGCAGCATCTCCAGTTTGAACTCCGATGTGCAAAAGAACTCCGTCTTGAAATGACTCGAATTCCATCGTGGCTTTATCTGTTTCTATTTCAGCCAACAGCTCTCCGCTTTCAACAACATCACCCACATTTTTATGCCAAGCGGCCACGACTCCTTCGGTCATGGTATCACTTAATTTAGGCATTCGTACAATCTCAGCCATGGCTCTACTATTTATATGATATTTCAGTCTTTAACAAAAGGGTAATCTTCTTGAACATAAACGTCCTTGTATAACTCTGACGCATCAGGCTTGGGACTTTCCTCCGCAAATTTAACGGCTTCTTCGATAACCTCCTTTACTTTCTTTTCTACAGACTTCAACTGCGCTTCAGTCATCCAATTCTGATCTAACAAAACACCACGTACGTACTTCACAGGATCTTGATCCTGGAAAGTAGATACCTCATCCTTGGTTCTGTACTTCTGAGGGTCAGACATCGAGTGACCTTTATATCGATACGTTTCGATATTTAACAGCGTAGGTCCTTCTCCCTTCCGACCTCTCTTTGCCGCGCGTTTTATGGCGTCACAAACTGCTTCAGGGCTCATGCCGTCCACTGTTTCTGAGGGCATGTCATAACTGGCGCCCATCTTAGATAAGTCATGCACATTTGTGGTACGTTCTACACTTGTACCCATGGCATATTGATTGTTTTCGATGATGAAAATAACTGGCAATTTCCAGTTCATAGACATATTGAAGGTCTCGTGCAATATACCTTGGCGAGAAGCCCCATCCCCCATAAAGCAAACGGTCACGTGGTCCTCATTACGATATTTATCTGCAAAGGCAATGCCTGCACCGAGTCCGATTTGGCCTCCCACAATACCATGACCACCAAATAGGTTCTTGTCCTTGTCAAACATATGCATGGAACCGCCCTTGCCCTTTGAACATCCTGTGATTTTACCATACAACTCTGCCATTACTGCTTTGGGATCCGTTCCTAAAACCAATGGGTGAGCATGGTCACGATATGCTGTGATGACTCGGTCGGTGGGCTTAATCGCTTCTTGCATACCAGACAGAACTGCTTCTTGCCCGATATATAGATGACAGAAGCCACCGAATTTTTGTTGTATATATAACTGACCACACTTCTCTTCAAACTTACGCATGAGGTACATGTCTTTATACCACTTGCGGTAAACGGCCTCTGAATGAGGGAGTTTGTTTAATTTCTTCTTTGCCATGAGCAACGTATGCGAATTATTTTATCATATTGTTAACCCTTTTAAAATAAAGATCGTCCAATTATCAAGCAAATATAACTTCCTGTACATTTGCAACACCTAACATCAACCCATTTTTTGTGTCTGTCATCGAGAACTTTTTTAATTCGTATATGCATATCAGCTTGCAAGAGCTTGATGAAGTAGCTCTTATGGACAGAAGCGAGGAGAAATATATCATTTCTATCGCTTGGTTGGGTGATATTTCAAATAAACTGAGCACAGACTACAATATCCTTGAAATCGCCAACGAAAGACAATTTAAATATGACAATCTGTACTTCGATACACCAGAGAATATATGTCTTGAGGATCATATTCGCGGCAGAAAGAATAGGTTTAAGGTGCGCATAAGATCTTATTCCAATTCAAAAATCAGCTTTGTGGAAGTCAAATCACGAAATGTGTATGGCCGATCTCAAAAGATGCGCATTCAAAGAACATCTGAGCAATGGGACAGTCCTTTTACGATAAAGGAAAAAGAATTTCTTTCTAATTGTATGCCTTTTGCTGCTCAGTTAAAGCCTGTCCTGTATAGTAGTTATTCTCGATATACCATCGCCAATATTGCGAAAGGTGAACGGATCACTTTCGACACCAATATTGAATACAAAACACTCACAGGGGAAACATTCAAACCCCTTGATGGCTTAGCAGTTGTTGAATTGAAGCAAGGAGCGACTGACAGAAGGTCTCCACTAAATAAAATATTTAGTGAACGGACAGACCGCAGATCTCCTCTAGGAAGGACAATCCGAATAAGTAAATATATCTTGGGGCGACTTCACACAAATAACAACCTATCTGCCAGAGCATATCTTGAAAACATGCGCAAAATATGTCGGAGAAAACATACCCTGAATAAAAAAAAATGAACCCAGAAATTACATCTCTCATCATCGGATTTCTTGCAAATCTTGTATCCAGTCTTATTATTGTACGACTTATTTACCACCTTGCCTCTAAGCGAAGAGACTATGTTTTCACCTTTATGCTTGTGTCTACATCTGTCTTTTTCCTTTGCACACTCCTCAGTGGTGTTGAAATCGAGATGGGGTTCGCGCTAGGTCTATTCGCTATTTTCAGCATCATTCGATACAGAACTGACGCAATCCCTATCAGGGAGATGACCTACCTCTTTATCGTGATCACACTCGCCGTTATTAACGCTCTGGCTCCTCAAACTACAGGATGGGGCATCATCATCATTGCAAACGCAGGTATTTGGGCGATTGCATTTGTTCTAGAACGACTGTGGTTTGTGAAGCATCTTGCCACAAAAATTGTCGTTTATGACAGAGTTGATTTAATTCATGCTGGGAGAAGAGAGGAGTTGAAAGCGGACCTTGAAGAACGAACAGGCGTCGATATTCATTCAATTATGATCGGGAAAGTAGATCTTTTAAGAGATACTGCAGTCATACGGGTGCATTTCTATGAAGACTTACAACCGGATCATTTCGAGGATTCAAACCAAATCTCTTAAAGGATACTACTTCCTTTCCTTTAAGAGAACTACAGCATGGGCGCTTATTCCGTCCTGAGTACCTACGAAACCTAATTTCTCAGTCGTCGTTGCCTTTATGCTAATTCTGTGTAGGTCAACGTGAAGGATCCCTGCGATTACCTTACGCATGGAATCTATAGAATCCGACAACTTGGGAGTCTGAAGACATATTGTCGTGTCCAGATTTCCAAGATCCCAACCCAGTCCCTCAATTTTATTCCAAGTCTCAGCAAGCAATTTCTTACTGTCTATTCCTTTGTAAGCTGGATCAGTATCTGGGAAATGGAACCCGATGTCTCTTAATGCAAGAGCTCCTAGCAAAGCATCACATATCGCGTGGAGCAAAACATCTGCGTCTGAATGACCTACAGCACCTTTATGGTGTGGCAATAAAATTCCACCTAGCCATAATTCCTCACCAAGTTCAAGACGATGAACATCGTAACCATATCCAATCTTAATGTCCATGAGTATTATTGTTGAGATGCAGTATCCAAATCGCTGAATTGCATTCTCAAAGTAAAGCGAAGCGTATTCGCAAGCGGGTTTTGTTGTGTTGTACTCACGAGATAACTAAGATCGATTGTAAATACCGTGTACTTCATGCCAGCTCCCATTGTAATAAACTGTCTGTTTCCTTTTGAAAAGTGCTCATAGAAGTATCCCGCTCTGAAGGCAAAAACCTCTGCGAAATCATACTCCAGTCCTCCTCCGAGATTGATCTCTCGCAACTCTTCACGAAAAATACTGCCAGGCAATACTGCGTAAGTACCATCATCATTAAAATCAACAATACCCGGAGCATCATAAAAAGACTGAACGATGCCCGTTGCCACACCTACATCGGTTGAATATCCACTTACGATCGTGTTTCCATCATTCTGATCATATACTGGTGCCGTAGGCACCAGAAGTTTGTTCCCATCTATTGTAAAAGTCAGTGAATTGTAATCGTCAAGAACCATTTTATACGCCACCCCCAATCGGAGATTCGCTGGAATGAAGTCACGGGCAGCAGTCTCCGTGTAACTCATTTTTGCGCCAATATTTGAAATGTTCATTCCGAAATTAAATGTTCCATCCTTCCCTCCCCAATTTGCTTGATCGTTTGTATAGAACATACTCACATCCGCAGCAACAGAGATTCCGGGCTTCGATTCTGCACCTGAAACACTCACGCCTCCCGTTAGATTTGAATGCACAAATCGACCCGCGACGCCTCCACTAAATTTATCCGTAAATCGTTGAGAAAAACCAGCATCTAAACTTAATTCGGCAGGTTTAAAATCCCGAATAGTTGTTCCAACCTCGTCCGTAAATGTGATGTTTCCTAAACTGAAATATCTAAGTGCCAATCCATAAGCTTGCTTGCGATTTACTTTACGAACCATCGTCAAGTAGGCTAGATTCATATCATCCACAAGCGCTCGCAGCCATGGAGCATAGCTTATACTCACCTCCAATTCATTCTCTGAGAACGCCATTTTTGACGGATTCCAATGTAGACTGTTTCCATCAGGAGAAAGTGCAACTCCAGCATCTCCCAAAGCACCTGACCGAGAATCTGGAGCAATCATCAAAAAAGGAACGGCAGTTGTAATTGTATTTAGTTGCACAAGTGAAGCCGCCTCTCCAGGGTCTAGCTGAGCCTGCAAGCTATTTAGCGACAGCAACATTATTGCGGTCATCACTGAAACTCTAGATAAAAGAAAGATATTCTTCATGGATTTCTTTAAAAAAACAAATGTAATGACTCAAATTCTTGATTATGGCCTCACAACGATAACTTTACTACCATATTGTGCAGAAACTCCATTTTTCGTTGTCATTTTAATCTTAAAAACATAAACACCAGCAGGAACTTCACCTCCATTTCCGTCACGCAAATTCCATTCTGCAATATCTGTACGGTTCCCATGTGCCAAAAGTTCCGATTCAAACACTTTTATTTTCTTTCCAGATACATCGTACACTTCTACAAGGGCATCTACAAGATT